>JAITHG010000153.1 GCA_031280075.1 Eubacteriales Family XIII. Incertae Sedis bacterium
CGCAGGCACGGCGGACATCTACGAATTGCGCGTATAGGGGAGACGGAAAGGGGAGACAGAAAAGAACCGTCCCCTTTCCGTCTCCTCGCCCCGCGCGTGGGATGTATTGCATTTACTGGGAAAATATGATATATTCCTTTTATGCTAACTGATCATCAACAGAACAATGCGGACATTGTTTCGTCTGCCGCCAGAACCCCTGCGGCTGTCCTTTCGCAGCTCTTTGGCTATTCGGACTTCCGGGCGGGGCAGGAGGACGTGATCTCGGAGATCTTGGCGGGGCGCGACGTGCTTGCCGTGATGCCTACGGGGGCGGGCAAGTCCGTCTGTTACCAGATCCCTGCCCTCCTGTCGGAAGGGGTCACGATCGTCGTCTCCCCGCTGATTTCTCTCATGAAAGACCAGGTGGCGGGGCTTTCGGCGGCGGGCGTGGATGCTGCCATGCTGAACAGCGCGCAGGGTTATGAGGAGTACATGGACACTTTGCGCGAGCTTTCGGGCGGGCGGCGAAAGATCGTCTATGTCGCGCCGGAACGGCTCGAGAGCGAAGAGTTCGTTGCGGCTGTGTGCAGGCTGCCCGTGTCCATCATCGCCGTAGACGAGGCACACTGCATCTCGCAGTGGGGGCAGAACTTCCGCCCGAGCTACCTGAACATCGCGTCCTTTTCGGCGCTTTTCGAGAAAAGACCGGTGCTTGCCGCGTTCACCGCGACTGCCACCGGTCGCGTCCGCGAGGACATCTGCGCGCGCCTCTCCCTGCAAAACCCGTTTGAGATCGTCACAGGCTTCGGCAGGGACAATCTCTACTTTGCAGTCCGCACGCCCCAGGGAAAGGCGAGAGAACTGCTCGGATATCTCGCGGCGAACCGGGGGAAGGCGGGCATCGTCTACTGCTCGACGCGCAAGACGGTCGACGAATTGACAGAGCGGCTGTGCGCGAAGGGCATTCCCGCCGTCCGCTACCACGCGGGGCTCGGCGATGCCGAGCGGCGGAAAAACCAAGAGGCCTTTCAGTTCGACCGCGTGGATGTCATGGTCGCGACGAACGCGTTCGGCATGGGCATCGACAAGTCCAACGTGTCCTTCGTCATCCATTACAACATGCCGAAGGACGTGGAGAGCTACTATCAGGAGGCGGGGCGCGCAGGGCGGGACGGCAGCCCGGCGGACTGCATCCTCTACTACAGCGGGCAGGATGTCCACACGAACCAGTTCCTCATCCGGAAGAGCGTCGAAGAAAATGAAGAGCTGACGTCGGAACAGCGCCGCGCGATCCTCGCCAGCGATGAGGAACGTCTGCGGCATATGACCTTCTACGCGACGACGGACGGCTGCCTGCGCGCCTTCATCCTGAAATATTTCGGGGAACAGAGCGCGCCCTTCTGCGGGCACTGCGGGAACTGCGACGCAGAATACGAGGAACTCGAAGTGACGGAGGATGCCCGCGCTGCGCTCAACTGCATCCACCATCTCGCGCAGCGCCGCCTTGCGTTCGGGAAAAGCCTGATCGCGCAGATGCTCCATGGCGGCGAGAACGAGCGCATCCGCAGCTATCGCCTCGACAGGATGGATGCCTGGGGTATGCTGAAGCACGTGCCCACGCACCGCATCACAAAGATGCTGGACTACCTGATTGCGGAAGGGTATCTGCGCGTGACTGAGGACAAGTACCCCGTGCTCTCGCTCGCGCCGGACGCGCCTGCACACTTCAAGGCGCAGGGCAGCCTCGTCATGAAGCTGCCGAAGGAGAAGCCGAGAAAACGCGAAAAGGATGCAGGTGTGCGCGGCGGTGTGTCAGGCAATCAGGTTGACGCAGGCCTGTTCGAACGTCTTCGCGCCCTGCGACGGAAGCTTGCGGACGCGGCAGGCATCCCTGCCTTCGTGGTCTTTCCGGATGCGTCCCTGCGCGACATGTGCCACCTGCTCCCCCAGACGCTGGAGGCATTCCTGCTCGTGTCCGGCGTTGGGGCGATGAAGTGCGAGCGCTACGGGGAGGCGTTCGTGTCGGAGATTCAGCGGTACGTCGCGGAATCAGAGGATTGAGCGTAACCGAGCAGGATACGTCTGCCGCGTTGTACGTCGTGGATGCGTGCACGCAATGAAAGCATTTATCGTTATTCGATAAATAATTATTGACATTCGATATGTGCCTGTGGTATCGTGGAGGCGATAACGGAGGTACTTTTATATGTGGAAGCAAAAACAATCGATTCTTCTGTCCATCGTCTGCACGCGGGCGGTCATCGCCATCGGTCTGGTGGTGTCGGTGGGGCTGCCGTTTCTTGCGACCTGCGGGTTTTTTGCGGAGCGCTATCTCATTCCAGCCGGGGCTGTCAAGGGCTTGCTGGTTTTGTTCTACCTGTGCGCCGTCCCCGCCTTCATCCTGCTGCTCACCCTTGACAGCTTGCTGTCCGGCATCCGGCAGGGGCTGGTCTTTGTGGAGCGCAATGTCCGCCTGCTGCGCCGCATCTCCTGGTGCTGCTTCGCCTGCTTCGCCATTCTCGTCGTCGGCGGATTTTATGTGTCCATCGTCTTCGTCTTCCTCGGTGTCATCGCCGGCTTCTTCGGGCTCATCTTGCGAGTGGTGAAGAACGTCATCCAGGCTGCCGTGGCGCTCAAGGACGAGAACGACTTTACGATTTGAGGGGGGCGATATGGGAATCAAGATAGAACTCGATGTGGTCATGGCGATGCGGAGGGTCTCCGCAGGCGATCTGGCGGCGCGCGTCGGCATCACGCCTGCCAACCTGTCCATTTTGAAGAACAACAAGGCGAAGGCGATCCGCTTCTCGACCTTGGAGGCACTCTGCCGGGAACTGGATTGCCGCCCCGGCGACATCTTGGATTATGAGAAGGAGGATGGCGATGCATAAGAACGATGTGGATGGGCGTGACTTGAACGATGCGATGGCGGGGCACCCCTGTGACGGCAGGGGATACGGGCGGCTACCCTATGCTTTTTCGCGCGGCGATGCACTGCTTGCGGTCTGCATGCTTGCGCTTGGCTTTCTGTTTTGGGAGTGGAATGTGCTGTCTGTCCATGCGGCGCTTGGCAGCTTTCTGTTCTTGGCGATCGGCATGGGCGTGAGCTTGTTTTACCTCCGAGCAAGGGGGATCCGGCAGAACGCGGCGAGCTTGGTCGCGCTCGCTGTATTGGCTGCAGGGGCGCTTCCCTTCCTCTTGTATGATGCCATCCCCATCCGCTCCTTCCTCTTCCTGTTCGAGTGCTGCGCCTATCTTTACTGGCTCGCCTGCTCTTGCGGGACGCGTGTGGACGCGCGCCTGTCCGGCTTTCTGGTGAGCGACGGCGTAAACCAGGCCTTTGCCGTCCCCTTCGGGAATTTCCCGGCGCTCTTCCGCAGTTTCCGCATTGGCGCGGGGGACAGCGGGGGGCGCAAGCGCGTCCTTGTCGCTGTGGCAGGGCTGCTCGTCGCCGTGCCTTTCTTCGCGCTCGTCTTCTCCTTGCTCGTGCAGGCGGACAGCCGCTTTGCCGAGTTCATGCGGGGCATAGGCGAGACGTTCCGGCTTGGGCGTGCCGGCATCTGGCTGCTGGAGCTTGCCGTCGGCGTGCCTGTCGCGTGCTATCTCTATGGCGCGCTCCACGGGAATGTGCACAGGCGGGGGACAGACCGTATCACAAAAGAAGGCTCGGAGCGCTTCCTTGGTGCCGCCCGCAGGATCCCCGTCGCGGCTCTCTCCGCGCCGCTGACGCTGCTGTGTGCGGTGTATGCCCTGTTCATCGGCATCTTGGGCTCGTACTTTTTCTCGGCGTTCACAGGCAGGCTTCCGGGCGGATTCAGCTATGCGGAGTATGCACGCCAGGGTTTCTTCGAACTCTGCGGAATCGCTGCACTCAACCTCGTGGTGCTGGCATTCGTGCACTGCTTCGCGCGGCGTGCGCAGGTGCACGTGGGTTGGCAGGGCGAGCAGCTCAGGCAGGGCGAGCAGGGCAGGCAGTGTGCGCGCGGCGGGCAACCTCGCGTGCTCCGGGCGCTGACCGGTCTGCTGTCCGCCCTGACCGTTGTGCTCATCGTCACCGCTGCCAGCAAGATGCTGCTCTACATCGATGCGTATGGGCTGTCGCGCCTGCGCGTCTGTACGCTCTGGTTCATGCTTGTCCTGCTGGCGGTTTTCGTCATCCTGTTCGTCGCAAACATCCTTCCGCGCAGGCGCATGGATGCAGACATGAGACCTGACGGTCGGTCGGGCACGGGAGCAATGGCATCAGCTACCGTCAATGCGGTAGCTGATGCAGGCACAGAGCTTGACAGCCGACTGGGCACCGGAGCAATGGCTCCAGCTGCTGTCAATGCGGTGACGGATGCAGGCTCAGAGCTTGACAGTCGACTGGGCACCGGCGCAATGGCTTCAGTTGCTGTCAATGCTGTGGCTGATGCAGGCACGGAGCCTGACAGCCAGATGGGCACCCAAGTGCGGCAGGGCAGCACCGGTCGTTATATTGTCGCCACCTGCGTTGTCCTCATCCTCGCACTGTTCCTGACCGACACGGACGGTCTGATTGCGCGGCACAATGTCACGCAGTATGAGAGCGGAAGGCTCGCAGAGGTGGATGTGGAGATGCTCGGGGAGATGTCCTATGCCGTGCTCCCCTGGCTAGAACGCCTCGCGGAGCACGCCCCTGATGAAGCGGTGAGGAAAGAAGCGGCAGCGGTTTTGCGCGATTTCGGCGAAGACAATCCTGCCGGGCGGGATGTGCATCTGCACACTTGGAGCATCCAGTCGGCGCTGCTGCGGGAGGCGCACCCGGATGTATAGCTCCGGCAGCTAAGCATTGGACACAAAGCGGTGTTCAGGACACCGGCATGCAAGGCGCAAAACACAGCAGTACTGGTGGTATTGCGAGGCTTTGCAGCGCAGCGGGACGGTGTGCTGGACGGCGCGACTGTCCAAGGTTTAGCTGTCGAGCTATAAGGTAGGATCGCTGCTTGCGTGCTGCAGATGTGTCAAGGTTTTTTATTGACGCGGTTCTGCTTTGCAAATCTTTGCCGCTTGCTGTATTCTATTGTCAGTGTGCGACGCGGCGGCAGGCGGTCATATTGGCTGCCTGCCGGGAGTCGGTATGAGACGATGGGGCATAGGAGACATTCATGCGCAAATATCTGATCGTGGTGGACATGCAGAACGATTTTATCGACGGGACGCTTGGGACGGCGGAGGCGCGGGCGGTTGTGCCTGCGGTTGCTGCAAAGATCCGGGCGCATCTCGATGCGGGGCTTGGTCCTGCAATCTTTACGCTTGACACCCATGCGGCGGACTACCTTGAGACAGCGGAGGGGCAAAAGCTCCCGGTTGCCCACTGCCTGGAAGGCAGCGAGGGCTGGCGGCTGCACCCGGAGATCGAGGCGCTTGCGAAGGCTTCGGGCGGGCTGCGGATCCGCAAGCCCACCTTCGGGTCGGCAGCGCTTGGCGAGCACCTGCGGCAGGCGCACGAAAAGGAGCCGATTTCCTGCGTAGAGCTGGTCGGGCTCTGCACGGACATCTGTGTGATTTCAAACGCCCTGCTCGTGAAAGCTTTCCTGCCGGAAGTGCCCGTCCTTGTGGACAGCGCCTGCTGCGCGGGGGTGACACCGGAGAGCCACGAGAACGCGCTGGCATCGATGCGCGCGTGCCAGGTGGACGTGCTGTGAGGATGGTGCATCCGTGGGGCGCGTGCTTCGACGAGGACTCGGAAGTGCTCATTCTCGGGACTTTCCCTTCGCCGAAGTCGCGGGATATGGGCTTTTGCTACGGGCATCCGCAGAACGCGTTTTGGCGCACGCTTGCCGCCGTGCTCGGGAAGCCCGAGCCGCCGCGCGACGTGGACGCGCGCCGGGCGTTTGCCCTGGAGAACCACGTGGCGCTGTGGGACGTGCTGCACGCCTGCGAGATCGACGGGGCATCCGACCTGAGCATTCGGAACCCGGAACCAAACCGGTTTGCGCCCCTGCTCGCCGAGACGCGGATCCGCACGATCTTTACGACGGGGCGCAAGGCGACGGAACTGTACGCGCAGCTTTGCGAAAAAGAAGTGGGCATGCCTGCGGTGTACCTACCGTCGACCAGCCCCGCCAACCGCGCGATGCAGGCGAAGCCGGCGTACATGGATCTGTGGGGGCAAGTGGCAGCCGCCCTGGACGCGGGTTGCGACAGTGCGGTTGATAGTTTATCGTGAATAAACGATTCTGCAATGAGCAAGGAGGTTGAGATGACGAGTGATGCGAGCAAGGCTGCAGCGAAGCCAGTCAAAAGTCCGGCGGTCGACGGGTACATCGCGGAGTTCCCCGCAGACATCCAGAAGATCCTGAAAAAAGTGCGGTCGACGGCACGGAAGGCGATTCCGGATGCCTCGGAAAAAATCAGCTACGGCATGCCGACCCTTTATAGGAAGAAGAATCTCTTCCATTTCGCCGCCTTCAAACAGCATCTAGGGATCTATCCCGGTCCTGCTGCGATAGAGGCTTTCCAGGACAGGCTCGAAGGGTACCGCTGCGCAAAGGGCACGATCCAGTTCCCATACAAGGACAGCATCGACTATGACCTGATTGCGGACATCGCGCGCTGGAGCGCCGAGCATGAAGGCTGACGGGTGCAACAACAAGGAGCGTACACCGACGCTCGACCTCACGACGATGGTCATGGTGCGCGACGCGGGGCAGGAGCGCGTGCTCGTCATCGACCGCGTCAAGAGCTGGGCAGGGCTGTCCTTCCCGGGCGGGCATCTGGAACCGGGTGAAAGCCTCGAGTCCTGCGCCGCGCGCGAAGTCTTCGAAGAGACAGGACTGCGCGTCACAGGGCTTGCGCCCTGCGGCATCATCCACTGGCTGCACCGCGAGAAGGGCGACCGCTATCTCGCCTTCCTGTTCCGCACGACAAAGTACGAGGGCAGCCTCATTCCGGGCACAGACGAAGGACGGATTTTCTGGATGGACACGGACGAGCTGCTGGCGCAGCCCTCAACAAACGGGTTTGACCAGTACCTGCCGCTGTTCTTCGGCGAAGAGTTCCGCGAACTGTTCATCCCTTGGGATGACAGCGACCCTTGGGGGAATGCCGGCTGACGGCGCCGGGGTTACGGTTGCCTTCCTTGCGCTCGGAGGGTGCGCAGATTTTTATGAGAGCGATGGACGGTGTGGAAGAACTTGGAAAATATACATGACGAATCGGGGCGGTATGAGCTGTATCGCCTGCTGGAAGAAGCAATCGAGGCAGAAAATGCGGGGGATTTCATAGATTTTGATGATTTTGTCGCAGATTTGAGGTCAGAGATCGAGTGAGCTACCTTCTATAAAATAATCGATTATTTATTCTCAAACCAGAAAGCTTGTGATACAATCTTGCGGGTGAGGTTATTGCGCCATATGCAATTTTGTTTTTTTATAGACCACCGATAATAAGAAAGGCAGGTTTTGATGGAGACTTTTTTGAACGGTATTTTGGATGCGGCGAACACATGGCTTTACAGCTATGTGCTGATTGCGCTGCTGATTCTTGCGGGGCTGTTCTTCACGCTGCGCAACGGCTTTGTGCAGATCCGGCTGTTCCCGGACGCGGTGCGGCGCATCGTGGACAGGAACGAAAACGCCGCCACCGTCTCGTCCTTCCAGGCACTCATGATCTCGACTGCCTCGCGGGTGGGCGTGGGCAACATCGCCGGCGTGGCGACCGCTATCGCGGGTGGCGGCCCGGGCGCGGTCTTCTGGATGTGGCTCATCGCCGTCATCGGCTCGGCTTCGGCGTTCGTGGAGAGCCTGCTCGCGCAGGTCTACAAAGTGCGCGACGGGGAGGGCTTCCGGGGCGGTCCCGCTTACTACATCCAGCGTGCGCTGGGTCAGCGCTGGCTCGGCATCATCTTTGCGCTCTGCCTCATCGCCTGTTTCGCTTATGGGTTCAACACCCTGCAGGCAAACACGATCACGGCGGCTTTTGCGCACTACTTCGGGGACAGCACGCTCTACCACGTCATCATGGGGCTCGTGCTCGCGGGGGCGACCGCCTTCGTCATCCTCGGCGGGCAGAAGAAGATCGCCTTCATGACTTCGGTCATCGTGCCGATCATGGCAGTGCTCTACATCATCCTCGGGCTGATCACGCTCGCGCGCAACTTCTCGGCGGTGCCGTCCGTCTTCTCGATGATCTTCGACGGTGCATTTGACTTCCAGTCCATCTTTGGGGGCTTTGCCGGATCTGCCATCATGCTCGGCGTCAAGCGCGGATTGTTCTCGAACGAGGCCGGCATGGGCAGCGCGCCCAACGCCGCCGCTGCCGCGACGGTGTCCCACCCGGCAAAGCAGGGGCTTGTGCAGATGCTGTCCGTGTTCATCGACACCATCCTGATCTGCAGCACCTCCGCGTTCCTCATCCTGCTCTCCGGCGTGCGCACGGAGGGGATGGAGGCGATGCCGCTCGTGCAGGCGGCCATCCAGTCGCAGTTCGGCGATACCGGCATCCTGCTGATCACCGTGTCCGTCTTCCTGTTTGCGTTCAGTTCCATTATCGGGAACTACTACTACACGGAGTCCAACATGATCTTCATCCGCGGCAAGAGCTCGAGCTTCATCGTCTTCCGCGCGACGGTCATCATCGCCGTCTTCCTCGGCGCACTGGCAGGTTACAACTTGGCGTGGAACCTCGCCGACGTGCTCATGGGTGTCATGACCGTCGTCAACGTCGTCGCCATCCTGCTGCTGAACGGGACGGCCAACCGCGTCCTGCGCGACTACTCGCGCCAGAAGAAGGCAGGGCTGGATCCCGTGTTCGTCGCTCCGGAGGTGGGCATCCACAACACGGATCTTTGGAAGAAGGCGGGGGATTACTGAGCACAGCTTGGACGCGTCTTCCTGCACAAAAGCATCGCACAAAACAGACCGCCCGGCAATGCCACCGGGCGGTCTGGCGTGATTGCCCCGGCAACCTAGCACTGTGCTGCCGGGGCAATTGGATTGGAGTGTCAGGATCATGGCCTGACAGTAAGGGCGCTGATGGTGGCACCCGGGGGGTTGCTGCTACTTCACTCGGACGGTCTTTGCCGTGCTCCACGCCCCTTTGGCCGTGAAGCCGTTCTTCGTCGTCACGGCGCGCACCTGCACCTTGTACTTCGTCCCGCTCTTGAGCTTGGCGACCTTCAGCGTCAGCTTTCCCGTCGTCTTGACCGTCCACTTGCTCTTGCCGGAGACAACATAGCGGATCTCGTAGCCAGTCGCTGTGCCCACCTTCTTGAATTTCACAGTGAATGCCTTCTTGGCGGCAGTCAGCGCGCTGATGCTCACTTTCTTCGGCGTGGCGATCTTCGCGATCCCCGTCAGCCGGGATGAGGGTTTCAAAGGGGAAGCCGCGAACTTGGACGCGTTCTGCGCATAGTACTGGAAGCCCGCCGCGAGGTTGGCTTCGATCGCTTTCGCGCTGTAGGCGTTCGGGTTGATCGTGGCACCCTTCGCGAGGGAGGCGTTCTTGAAGTTCTCCTGGATCAACGTCCGGATGGTCGGCAGGTCGCGGATGTGGTAGAAGTTCTCGTAGAGATACATCCCGTAATTGATGGGATTGACGATCTCCGGATAGACGAAGCCCTGCATGACAGGGATGCCGTAGATGTTCTCGACGGAACGCATGGCGATGCCGAAGGCGGTGTCGGGCGGCGTGCCAAAGATCTCCACGCCCGCGATGGATGCCTCGCCCACGCCCTTCTTCTGCAGGTCGGCGATGAACGCCTCCTTCGGGTTTGCCGTCGAACTCGCGTTGTTCAGGATGATGACATCTGCACCGGCAAGCTGCGCTGCGGTAGCATAGTAGGTAGCGCCCGCACCGGCAGATCCCTCGTTCTTGATGCCGAGCACGTCGATCAGGTTCTTCGTCGTCTGCTCGACGTATTCGAGGTAGCGGATGTCGGAGCCCGCGCCGTCGCGGTTCTCGGAGTTGAAGATCTGGTACCTGCCGTCCTGTGCGGGGGCCGGGTTCACGACAGCGACGGTCTTTTCCTTCACGGTGCCGTCCGCGATCTTCGAGAGCACATAGAGCTGGACACCCTTCAGGTAGCGCTCATAGGTCTGGGCGATGGTGACCGGGTCGCCGTAGCGCCCGGACTTGCCGGACTTCTTCATCGCATCCGCGATCGAGTACATCGTGCCGCCGAGGTCGTAGATCGTGTTCATGGAATAGGGGACGACCTGCGGCGAGTAATCATTGGCAGCGTTGCCGTCCTTGTTCTCCGGCAGGTCGGCGATGAGGGTCGCGTAAGCGTTGCCGGACTGGTCGTTGCCCGCGTTTGTCGCCGGCGACGCGCCGACGAGGATGTCCGGTCTGCGCGAGAGTGTGTACGAGGTTCCGAGCTCTGATATGATCGTCGTGTCGGCCATCGCGGGGCTGCCGGCGGGGATCATGAGCACGGTGTCCTCGGTCTTCGCCTTTGCTCCGCCCGAAGTGTCCGCATAGAGGTTGTAGAAGAAATTCCACAGATACGGGTCGGGCGACTTGTTCACGGATGTCCCGAACACACCGAGGCGCGTCATGGTTTCGGCTGTCCCGAGCTTCGACACGGCGGATGCCGTGGACGAGGGGACCATGGTGCCGTAGTCGCTCATGCGCTCTGTCACCAGGTTTGCGCCGAGGTAGAGGCAGGATGTGTTCGCAGCCGCGTGCACGCCCGCTTTCACGATAGATGAGTCGACCGTCATCGGGGTGGTCGGTGCCTTGATCTCCGCCGCTGCCGCAGACATGGGCACGGCGAGGGCGGCGATGAGCGCCACCATCAGCAGGCATGCTAATACAATTCTGTAATTCTTCCGTTTCATTTTGGTTCCTCCTTGCCTTCGCGAGGCAATGACCGCCCTGTGCAGCCCCGCCCAGAGAGGCGGGGGTCGGGGTCGTTCGTGAGATCGTTGCTTCTATTATATTGATTTCTGCGCGTGCGTTCTGTTTGCAGGACAACATTTCGCCGCTTTCTTTCCGCGCCTCTCAGAGGCGGAAATAATACAGGGCGTAGCGGAATCTGCCCAGATGCTCCCTGCACCCCCTGTAGAACCGCCCATGGAAGGTGAGGAAGCGCCACAGTTCCTCCTCGCTGGCTTCCCCACCGCCGTAGCGCAGGCGGACGAAGGTCTCTGTGAGCGCGGCGAACTCGGGCGGCAGGATGCCCTCTGCACGATCCACGAACTGATACAGCGTGTCGTCCCTGCGGCGGAAGATCTTCATGCGGTCGAAGCGTGAGAGCCAGTGCAGGTAGAGGCGCACCGCCTGCTCTGCGCGCGGTGCGGCATCAAGGGCGCGCAGCCACCGCCGCCGCTGCTTTCGCTTCAGGAGCACGGCGAGGGCGGCGGC
>JAITHG010000173.1 GCA_031280075.1 Eubacteriales Family XIII. Incertae Sedis bacterium
TGCGTGCATCCACTGTGAGCCCTGCCACATCATGAACGGCTATGGCGGCGCGGGCACGCTCTCCGACGGGAAGTACAACATCACGACGGAGTTCGGCGGCGACCTTCACCTGCGCATCGGCATGAGGGAGGCGCTCGAGCTCATGGAGTACGTCGACTCCGTGCTTGTGGGCATGGGCGGGGCGGAGGCGAAGCTCTACTCCACCGCGAACAGCGATCTGAAGACCGTCGCCCTGCGGGGCAACCTGCACCTGCTCGACGCGAAGGTGCGGCACCTGGGCACAGACCGGAACGTCAAGATCCTCCGCAACATCTACGACTTCGTGAAGGAGCAGGTCTCCATCGAGTTTGGGGCAGAGGTTCTGTCGGTCGCTGCGGAGGCAGACGGCGGCTTTGTGGTCACGGCGAAGGACGGCAGGGCATTCGCCTGCCGCGACCTCATCCTCGCGTCCGGGCGCTCCGGCTCGCGCTGGCTGTCGGACGTCATGACGAAGTTCGGCGTGACGCTCAAGAGCAACCGCGTGGACATCGGCGTGCGCGTCGAGCTGCCTGCGGAGATCTGGGAGCATATCACGAAGGAGGTCTACGAGAGCAAGATCGTCTACAAGACCGACAAGTACAACGACATGGTGCGAACCTTCTGCATGAACCCCTACGGGGAGGTCGTGACGGAGAACACGAACGGCATCATCACTGTCAACGGGCACTCCTACGCAGACCCGGCTCTGCACACGCGCAACACCAACTTCGCCCTGCTCGTCACGAACAAGCTGACGGAACCCTTCGAAGGCAGCAACGAATATGGCGAGTCGATTGCGCGGTTGTCCAACATGCTCGGTGGCGGCGTGCTGCTGCAGCGCTTCGGCGACCTCGTGAAGGGGCGCAGAAGCAGTGCCAAGCGCATGGAGAAGTGCTTCACGGTGCCGACCCTGCGGGCGACGGCGGGCGACCTGTCCCTCGTGATTCCCAAGCGCCAGCTCGACGACATCATCGAGATGATCTACGCCCTTGACAAGATCGCGCCGGGCACGTCCAACGAGGACACGCTGCTGTACGGCGTCGAAGTCAAGTTCTACAATTCGGAAGTCGAGGTGGACACCCACCTCGAGACGAAGATCCCGGGGCTCTATGCGATCGGGGACGCGTCCGGCGTGACGCACAGTCTTTCACAGGCATCGGCGAGCGGCGTGCATGTGGCGCGCAGGCTCGCGGAGAAATACGGTACAGAATCTTGAAGACAGAAGAGTCACAGGAGGTGGAAGGGATGCATACGACAAGCAAGGAAAGAATGGACGAGAAGGTAAAGGCATTCAGTGCCTTTGGTGCCCTCGAGGGTGGCGGCATCACGCGACTGTCCCTCTCAGAGGCGGCACTCGCCGCACGCGCCGAGTTCAAAAAGCGCGCGGTGTCCCTCGGTATGCAGGTCGAGTCGGACGACGTCGGGAACATCTATGCGACCGTCCCCGGCACGGAAGCAGGTCTGCCGCGCCTCGTCGTGGGTTCGCATCTCGACTCCGTGCGCAGCGGCGGCAACTACGACGGCGTGTACGGCGTGCTCTCGGGGCTTGAGGCCGCCGAGACCATCGTCACGGACGGCATCCGGCTGCGGCACCCCGTCACGGTCATGGTTTGGACGAACGAGGAAGGAGCGCGCTTCGAGCCTGCCATGATGTCCTCGGGCATCGTGCTGGGCAAGTTCCGCAAGGAGGACATGTTCGCCGTCGTCGAGACGGGCGGGCAGGTCACGTTCGGCGAGGCGCTCGCGCAGTCCGGCTGGGCGGGGAGCGAGCAAAACCGACTGAACGCAAAGGACTACTGTGCCTACTTTGAGCCGCACATTGAGCAGGGTCCAGTCCTCGAGGAAGAGGAGCTTGCCATCGGTGTCGTCGAGGGTGTCGTGGGCATGATCAACTACGACATCATCCTCGAAGGTGTCTCGAGCCACGCGGGGACAACGCCGCAGCACTACCGCAAGGACGCGCTGCGCGCCGCCTCGAAGATCATCCTCGAGCTGTGGGATCGCCTCGGCGCACTCGCACCCGACATCGTGTTCACGACCGGAGAGATCACCTGCCTCCCCAACATCCACACCGTCGTTCCGAACTACGTGAAGTTTTCGCTAGACGTGCGCCACAGGGACATGGATGTCATCGCACGCGCCGTCGAAGTCGTCAAGTCTCTGCCACAGGAAGTCTTCGGCTGCAAGCTCAGCTACGAGCCGCACTGGGGGCGCGACACCATCCGCTTCGACGAGAAGCTGCTCGGGATCGTGGAGGCGCAGACGAAGGCGCTCGGCTACAGCTACCGGCGCATGTACTCCGGCGCGGGGCACGATGCACAGTACGTCTCGGAGATGATGCCCTCCGTCATGATCTTTATCCCGAGCAAGGCAGGGCTGTCCCACACAGTCGTGGAGCATTCCACCCCGGAGCAGTGCTGGCACGGGGCAAACGTCCTCCTGAACGCGATTGTTGCTGCGGACGAGGCATTATAAGGATGTAGAATAAAATAGAATAATTGTCAATAATTGACATTCGGCTTCGGCGATGGTATGATGAGACGATCATCACACCATCGCCGATTTTTTTTATGCCTTCCATGCCGGAGCAGGCAGGGCGGGCAGAGCTGGTCGGACAGGCAGGTAGGACAGGAGGATCCATGCTTTCAGAGACTTTGACAGTGACCGTGAACGGCTTCGACACCGAGATCGTCCACGTGGAGACGGACACGATGGCAGGGCTGCCCGCCCTGACGATCGTCGGGCTGCCCGACCTCACGGTACGCGAATCCCGGGAGCGGATCCACGCCGCCATCGTGAACAGCGGCTACCGCTTCCCCTCGAAACGAATCACGATCAACCTCGCCCCCGCCGACACGCGCAAGCTCGGCAGCCATTTTGATTTGCCGATGGCAGCGGGGGTCTACGCGTCAGGCGAAGGGATTGACAGGGATGCACTGGCAGGCA
>JAITHG010000252.1 GCA_031280075.1 Eubacteriales Family XIII. Incertae Sedis bacterium
ACCGGGCAGACGCGGCGGCATCCGGATGCGTCTAACGGATGCCGCTTTTTTGCGCTATTACTCCACTTATTACCTTGGGGCAATATATGTTACAATGTTTGTTATCACATCGGCAAATAAAGGAGAGGGAGACGATGAAAAGATTTCTGGCTCTGTTATTGGTATTCCTGTTTTTCCTGACCACCGCCGCCCCGGATGCGTCCTCGGCAGCCACTGCCACTGCGACGGTGCCGTCTGCGGCTGCCTATCTGGAGGGGCAGCTCAAGGCGATGGACAAACGGCTCTACGTCTTCAAGGATTCGGGGGAGGGCTTCAACAATTTTGTCGAGAAGGTCTGGGTGGGCAGCAACAACCGAAACATCCCTGCCATGACGGAGCAGGCGGCGGGGCAGTCCGGCACGTCCGGCATCCGGGCGGAGATCGATTTTCGCAGGCATGCCTGGGGCGGCTACCTGTTCGCAAACGACACGTCCGCAAAGGCGGGAATGAACCTTTCGGGTGCAGCGAAGCTCAGCTTCTACGCACGGGGCGAGAAGGGCGGCGAGCAGGTCGCGTTCTACATGCAGGGGCTGAACGCGGCGGGAAAAGTGTGGCAGAAGCACTTCGGCTCTTTGAAGCTGACCAAGAAATGGAAACGCTACAGCATCTCCCTGAAAGGACTGGATCTGCGCCGCGTCACCGGCGGCTTCGGCTGGACGGCGGACATCTTCGGCAACGGCAGCAAGAAGATCCGGTTCTACATCGACAATATCCAGTACGCGTTTTCCAAGGCACGCACGCAACCGTTGTTCCTCCAGAGCTACGCCTCTGCAAAACCCGGGACGGAGGCAGCGCGCATCAACAGCTCCGCCTACCTATATGACAATGCCGTCGCGGCGCTGGCGCTGTCCTACGCCGGAAAGCACACGCGGGCGCGGCAGATCGCGGATGCTATGGTCTACGCCCAGCAGTACGACCGGACTTTCGCGGACGGCAGGCTGCGCAACGCCTACATGGCGGGCGACCCGCGCAGCGCGCCAGGGCAGAAGTCGCCGCGCGGCAAGGCATTTGCGAAGCTCCCCGGCTTTTATGACCCGAAGGCGAAAGAGTACTATGAGGACGGCTACGCGGTCGGTACGTCGACGGGCAACGTGGCATGGGCGATCTTGGGGCTGTGCGAGGTCTACCGCAACGCCCGCAGCGTCTCCGGCAGCGCAAAATACCTGCAGGCTGCGGAGCGGGCAGCGGATTTCGTGCTCACGCTCCGTGACGACAAGGGCGGTTTTACGGGCGGCTATGAGGGCTGGGAAGGCGGGCAGACCAAGGCAACGTACAAGTCGACCGAACACAACATCGACCTCATCGCCGCCTTCGGTCAACTCCACAGCCTGACAGGGAAACAGAAATACGCGGACGGGGCGGCGCACGCAAAGTCCTTCGTGCTCTCGGTGTACGACAGCGCGCGCGGCTGCTTCTACACCGGGACAGAGGGAGACGGCACCACCGTGAGCAAGGGTGTACTGCCGCTCGACTGCCAGACTTGGGCGCTCCTGGCGCTCGGCAAAAGCTTCACGGACGCAGCGGCAGTGCTGCAGTTCATGGAGGCTGATCTGGCATACGGCGAGGGCTACAGCTTCAGCAACGACCGCACGCGCCCCGGCGTCTGGCTCGAAGGGACGGCACAGGCAGCGGTCGCCCACCTTGTCGCAGGGATCGGTACGACCGGCAAGGCGAAGCACCAAAAGTTGCTCGCCTTCCTGAACAGAGGTCGCTACGCCGACGGCAGCATCCCAGCCGCCGACCGAAACTTCATCTCCACCGGCTACTACGATGCAGGCACCGGGGCACCTGTGCTCTACGGAAAGCGAAAGCACACAGGGGCGACCGCCTGGCTGTCCTTTGCACAGCAAGGCAGGAACCCGCTGGCGGTGTGAGTTTTCAGGCGCAGGGTGCTCGCTGTAGATCGGCAAGCCTCAAGAATTTGGGATAATATGTAAATAAATCAACAAGCAACTTGGTGATATATCGGCAAGTTGCTTGTTGATTTATCATTTCATCCCTGCTATAATCTGCTTATGAAAAGAGACAGCGATGCGTATACAGACAAAGCGGGAGCTACGGCAGCCCCATCGTACCTGCACCGCATAGCGGACGGGTTGCTTGCGGATGCCTTGCAGAAGTCCGGCGCAGTCCAGATCGTGGGTCCCAAATGGTGCGGCAAGACCACGACCGCAGTGCAAGCTGCGGCGGAGGTCGTCTATCTGCAGGATCCCGACCAGCGGGAATCGTACAGGCGCATCGCACGGGAGCAGCCCTCCCTGCTGCTCCGCGGACAAAAGCCCCTGCTGCTTGACGAATGGCAGGACATCCCCGTCTTGTGGGACGCGGTGCGCTTTGCCGTCGACAAAGAAAACACGCCCGGTGGATACATCCTGACCGGTTCTGCTGTCCCACGGGAAGGCGAAGAGATCCTGCACACCGGAACGGGGCGTTTTTCCAGAATCGTCATGCGCCCGATGAGCCTGTACGAATCGGGGGAGTCGGATGGCTCTGTCTCTCTGTCCGAAATGATTGAAGGAGCGGAACCGGACGGCAAATCCCTTCTGTCTCTTGAAGAAATCGCCTTCGCCCTCATCCGCGGCGGGTGGCCTGCTTCGGTGACAAGGGGGGGAAGGCATGCTGCGGGGCTCTCAAGGGATTATGTGGACTCCCTCATCGAAACAGATGTCTCGCGTGTGGATGGCATCGAAAAAAACCCTCGGCGCGCGCGATTGCTGATGCGTTCCCTCGCACGGAACGAATCGACCCAAGCCGCCATGACGACCCTGCAGTCCGATATGGCAGCAGATGACGGGAAACTGTCCGTCAACACGATCGCCGTGTACCTGCATGCGCTCCGATGCCTGTATGTCCTTGACGAGCAGGAAGCATGGATGCCTGCCGTGCGCTCAAAGACAAGCATCCGTACATCCCCTGTGCGCAGGTACTGTGACCCCTCCCTCGCCGCAGCCCTGCTCGGCTTGACACCGGAAAAACTGCTCACTGACTTCCATACTTTCGGTCTGCTGTTCGAGTCGCTCTGTATCCGCGACCTGCGCGTATACGCAGAAGCCATCGGCGGAACGATCACCCATTACCGGGATGCTCGCGGACTCGAGTGCGATGCCATCATCGAAATGGCAGACGGCAGTTGGGGCGCGGTCGAGATCAAGCTCACCAAGGATGCCGAGGACAAGGCGGCGGCAAACCTGCAGCGCATAGCGGACAAGGTTCGTTCCCAGCACGGCGGCAGGGCATCCTTCCTGCTCATCGTCACGGCGGGCGGTTATGCATACAGACGCAAAGACGGGGTCAACGTGGTTCCTGTCGGCTGCCTCAGACCGTAGGGCGCGTGCCCGACCTCGTCCACGTGCACGTAGTCTATAGAGTCAGGAGAAATGCTTGACGATATATTCCTGAAGGAAAGGCAGTTCGAAACCGACCTTCCCCCTTCCTTTGTCGGCGATTAGCCCACGCTGGATCAGGCGTATACGATACTGCCCCGCCATCCCCTGCGACATCCCCGCCCGCTTTGCGATCTCCCCGATCTGGCTGTATTCCTGGTCGGGTGACATCGCAATCAGAAAGTCCAAATCCCTCGCCGAAAGTTCGCGGATTGTATTTTCCAAAATCATATTCTCCATGTCCACCTCCGCACATTCCACACCAGCTTGGACATCGACCGCACTGATCCTTTGGATATTCGGTGACTGTCGCCAGATGTGATAGCCGACAAGCTGGATCAAAAACGGAAATCCCCTTGAGCACATGGCTGCATCATGCAGGAGCGAATCGTCGATCGACCGCCCGGACGCTTCGATCGTTTTCCGCATCGCCATCCGGGCTTCCGCCAGCGGCACAGCGCCGATACGGTGCTGGAAGGCACGCCGAAGGAATGAGATCGTTTCATGTTGGAACATTGGCATGACTTTGCCGGGCAACCCTGCCATCAGGAGAGCGACCTCCCGATGCTCTCCGACAAAGTGCTGGTAATTTGCGACCAGCGTGACCATCTCATCCATATCCGCGCGCACTTCGTCCACGCAGATCAGCAGCCCTACCCCTTGTGCATTCAAAGCCTCCAGCAGCCTCGACATTTGTACGCGCCAACTTGCGCCCTTTTCTTTGACCGCTTCCAGGGAAATGCCGAAGCCTCCCGCCTGGATCGCCGCCACCCGTCGTTTCGTTTCTGGCGCGAGCAGATTCTGCGCCAGCAGAAGCGCCTGCTCCAAAACACTGTCAAGCATCCCCGTGTGGGCAGTCACCATCACCGGGATCCACCCTATGCGCTTTGCCTCTTCTGCGATGCACAGCAGCAAAACGGTTTTGCCACTTCCACGCGATCCGACAAAAATGGTCGAACGGTTCGGGTCGCCGACCTGGTTGCCAAGCCCGCCAATGATATCGCCGATGATACGCTCCCTTCCAGCCAAGAATAAAGGTTCACTGCCAAATGTCGGCTTGAATGGATTTTCATACATGATTCCGTTCCTCGCATTCTCAACAACGCATGATGTCCTGCTATAGATTATAACATCTTATAAC
>JAITHG010000251.1 GCA_031280075.1 Eubacteriales Family XIII. Incertae Sedis bacterium
CAAAGAGGGCATCAACCGCGCGATGGACAGCGCCTCGGAGACAGCCGAAAACATCAAGCAGTCCGTGAAGGACGCGGCACAGGATGCGAAGGACAGCGCCGAAGCAAAGGCGAAGGACGACACGGGGACGAAAGCGTAGCGGAAGACCATGCAAGAAAGAATTCTGATAATCGAAGATGACGAGAAGATCGCGCGCATCGTGGATCTCGAGCTCTCCCATGAGGGCTATACGGTCGAAAAGCGCGCGGACGGGCCTGACGGGCTTTCTGCCGCCGAAGGCGAAGACTTCGACCTCATCCTGCTCGACATCATGCTGCCGGGGTTGTCCGGCATCGAGGTGCTGCGCAGGCTGCGAAGATCCAAAGCGACCCCTGTCATCCTCCTGACGGCACGCGACGAGGTGGTGGACAAGGTGCTCGGACTCGACAGCGGGGCAGACGACTACATCACGAAGCCCTTCGCCATCGAAGAGCTGCTGGCTCGCATCCGTGCCTGCCTGCGCAAGCGCGCCTCGGGCGATGCAGGCGCGGCAGACGGTGCCGTCGCGGCGGGGGGTGGGACGGATGCGCTGAGAACTGTTCTGAAAGCAGGCGCGCTGACGCTCGACACAGGACGGCACGTCGTGCATTATGGGGGCGAGGCTGTCGAGCTGACGCTGAAGGAGTTCGACCTGCTGCGCTGCCTGCTCGAGAACAAGGGCATGGTCATGACGCGCGACGTGCTGCTCGACCATGTCTGGGGCTATGACTACTACGGTGAATCCAATGCCGTCGACGTATACATCCGATTCCTGCGCAGCAAGATCGACGAGAAGTTTGGCATCCGTCTGATCACGACGGTGCGCGGTGTCGGCTACCGCATAGACGAAGGGGCTGGGGTGGCATCGTGAGCAGGGACTGGGAACGGTATGCGGCGAAGGCTGCTGCCAAAAATACGCGGCACGCGCGGAAGGCGGCAGCGAAAAACGCACGGCATTCCGCAAAATATGCTGCCAAGACGGAGCGGGATGCGCTGAAGCAGGCATTGCACGATGCGGCAAGGGGTGCCAAACATGCCGCAAAGGAGGCGGCGAAGAGCGCCGAATACGCCGCGAAGGATGCGGCCAAGAGCGCCAAGTATGCCGCGAGGGAGGCGGCGCGGGAAGCTATGCAGAGCGCCCGCGATGCCGCAGGCGGTTATTGGCGCGCGCAGGACGCAGCGCAAGCGCAGGGTGATCCCCGGCAGGCGGAGCAGAGCGGTGCCTATGCACAGGGAGCTAGGCAGAACGGTACTTACGCGCAGGGTACGCAGGGTGCAGGGCAGAACGATGCTTACGCGCAGGGTGCGCAGGGAGCAGGGCAGGACGGTGCCTATGCGCAGGGTGCTGAGCGGAGCGGTGCCTATGCGCAGGGTGCGCAGGGTGCCAGGCAGGGCGGGGCTTACGCACCCAGAGGCTCGCAGCGCACAGCACAAGGCGATGCTTACGCACAGGGCGCAGGGCACACTGCAAAGACAGCGAAAAAACTCAATTACACGCGGCTCGCAGCGCGCATCAACGCCCGCGTGCTGCTGCAGCTCGCCCTCGCGTTCATCATAATCGACACGGGGCTGTATGCCCTCTATCATTTTGGTTTTCTCTCTTTCGGCGAATTCTGGCTGGGGGACATCCCGTTCGGTCCCTTCGAGACTTTCCTTCTCGTGGCGACCCTGCTCGTCCTCGTACAGGTCTTCTTCCTGATCGGGAGCGGGGCATCCGTCGGGGCATCCGTGCGCAGGAACCTCGCCCCTTTGCAAGATTTGCTCTCCGCGACGGAGGCATTCGCCGATGCGAGCCGTTCGCCCTCGGGGCGCTATTCGCCCGAAGCGCTGAAGGAGCTCTCCCGCGCCTTGGACGCAATCAACGCATCCCATCTGGAAAGCCGCATCTCCGCCGACGCGATGGCGGAGGAATTGCGCCCGCTCGCCGTCGCAATCAACGAGATGCTCGCGCGCATCGACGAGGCGCACAGCGCACAGAAGCGTTTTGTGTCCGACGCGTCGCACGAGCTGCGCACGCCCATCGCGGTCATCCAGGGTTATGCGAAGCTGCTGCTTCGTTGGGGCAGCGAAGACCCAGCGACCCTCCGCGAGTCCCTCGAAGCCATCAAGACGGAAGCGGACGGCATGAAGCAGATGGTCAACCAGCTCCTCTTCCTCGCGCGTGGCGACAATGAGTCGATGCAGATCGATTGGCAGGCCGTGCAGCTTTCCGGCGTGCTGCGGGAAGTCATGCGGGAGGCACGCGTCATCGCGGAGGAAAACCTCATGCCCGAGGGCAGGGAAGGGCTCCCGGAACACAGATTCGAGGAGGGGATTGTGGACGGGCTTGTCGTCTATGGCGATGCGGGGCTGCTCAAGCAGCTCGTGCGCATCCTCCTCGACAACAGCATCAAGTACTCCGCCGCAGGCGGTGTGATCCGTGTGCGCCTCGCGCCCGACGGCTTCGGCAGGGCGCAGGTCACGGTCAGTGACGAAGGGGCAGGCATCCCGGAAGACATCCTGCCGCACATCTTCGACCGCTTTGTGCGCGCAGACGAGTCGCGCACGCGGGGTGCAGGCGGCGCGGGGCTCGGGCTCGCCATCGCGAAGTGGATCGCCGAGCGCCACGGGGGCTACATCGAGGTGGTCTCATCCGAGGGCATCGGCAGTCGGTTCACAGTCAGCCTCCCACTGATCCAGTAGGGAAAGCGGCCCCCCCGTCTGGGAGGCCGCTGAAAGAGGAAGTTATCGTGCTGCCGCATTTGCGGCAAGTGGTTTGCAGTTTTGGGCACCGTTCCCGTCATGTCAGAACCTTGACGGTCTACCCTCTTCCTCGTATCGGTTGTGTTTCTGTGCGGTCAACGCACGCGCTGGGTCATCCTGACAGCGCTCCACGCTCCTACGAAGCGCTCGGCACCGACGGTCTTGACGGCGCACACACTCACTTGGTAGCGTTTGCCGCGCGCAAGCCCCTTGACGACCGTAGAGGCAACGTTTCCGGGCACTGTCCGGACGAGCCACTTGGATGAGCCCCTTGCACGGATGCGCAGGACATAGTTTGTGATCTGTGCGCCCGGGGAGGCACCACTCCAACGGATCCTCGCTAGGCGCTTGCCTGCCTTTGCCGCCGTTATGTCTATCTGCGGCGGGAGGATGCGGAAGCCCACGCTCGTGCTGCCCCTGTATGCACCCATGCCACTGACGACGACCTTTGCATTGCCAATTTCTGTATTGTTCTCATAGGTCACTTTGTAGTCCTTGGCCTCTACGAGTTCCTTGCCGTCCTTTGCCCTCACGAGAGGCGCAGGCATGATCGGGCTGCCCGTGTATTCCTCGCTCGAAGAACTGAGCGTGACACTCGCATCCGCAACGGATGGGCCTGTAGCCGTGACGGCAGGCTTTGTCGTCGATGGGCGGGAACTGCTGCCGCCACCACCACCGCCACCGCCGCCTGGCCTATACGTGGTCACATAGAGTTTGCCGTCCACATGTTTCAGCGTATAATTGACGGCCGCCTCGCTCGTGAGCGTCGCCTGCGTCTGGAAGGTGATGTCAAACGTGCCCACCGTTTTCGTATTGGGCGCATTGTGCGTGAGGACTGGTTTCACGGAGAGCGGCGGGTTTGTGGCATGTGCCCCTACGAACCCGTCATAGCGTACGGTCAGCGCCGGGATGGCTTTGTTCGGATAGACGGTCTTGTCCTCCACGCGGACGGTCACATCCTTTTTGGTGATGTCAAAGCTGATGGGCGGTGTCGTGCCGACATAGATGCTATTGCTGTCTTTGACCTTGACAGTCAGGGTGTAGCGCCCGGCATCCGTCGGCGCAGCGGGCAGCACCTTGTCGCCCTGCCGCCAGACGAAATCGACGACGCTCTCCGGATTTGGGATGGGCAGCGCAGAGCCCTCAGGCTCGATATTCACGCGCCCGGCAGCGGCAACGGGCTTGCCGTCATAGACTTTGCCCTGCACGCTGATGCCGCCGATGGACACCACTGCCTTGGTATTGTTCAGGATCACGCGTACGGCGGCTCCTGAGATGGTGAAGTTCGGGCTGTCGATCTTGACAGGGATATGCCCCGTCGCAGACACCGCCGCTTTCGATGCCACGGAGAAGACCAGCTCATTGCCGACGATCGCCGCTTCGGACACGACCGGGTCGCCTGTAATGTTGCCGACCACGTAGCTCAGCGCGCCGTAGTCCCTTCCGGTGCCGAGGATGGGCAGCAGGCGCCCCAGACCGACGCGGACACCGATCTGCCCCGAGGTGGCGTATACATCGACTGGCACCGCATCCAGGGTATCCTTTTCGATGCGCAGGGTTGCCGTCTTTGTGCCCGTAGCGACGAGCGTCCTCGACGGACGGTTGTTCACGGTCGTGTTCCGGAAGATCTCGAGCTGCACCTTCACATCGTAGTTGCCGACCTCCGTGAATCCAAAGCCGTCCGCAGCCGGCTTGACTGCCACGTTGCCCTGCATGTAGGTGTACTTCTTTTCGTACTCCGCCGCGTTGTATGCGCTCCCTTTCACGAGCCCTGCGACGGGCAGGTATTGCTTCGCCCCGTTGTAGGCCGTTGCCACGTCCCCAAAGGCGATGTCGTTGCTTGCGTCCACCGACGCCTGCGGCGGGTTTGCCGCCGTCGCCCCCATGGGCAGCAGTCCAAAGACCATCAATGCCGAAAGCAGGACGGCAAGCATCCGTTTCTTCTTGTATTTGTCTCGCATTTTGTTCCCCCTTCTGTGCAACCTTCACGCATATCTTAGCTGTGTATTGCACCGATCGCTTTGTAGCAGTTTGTGTGCCGCACATGTCGTACGCCCACGGCAGCTTTCATGATTCTATTCCTTTCGCGGAGCCGTATCTACTGAATTGATACAAAATAGAAGGCGAGATCTTGTAGAATGAAATGAAATCGTGAGAACAGCGTGAACGCAGGGTGTCTGGGATCGGGGGGCACCGTGAGAGAAAGGGAGGGCTGCGCCCTCCCTTCGAATGTGTCATGGTAATATGTTGACAAGCATCATTGTACTTTGTCTGTCAGGTCGTTTGCCTGTCACGCAAGTACGATGCGGACATACTTCTTCTTTCCCCTGCGGATCAAGATGCCTTCTTCTCCGAAGTCCTCCGCCCGCAGCGTCATCTTGGGATCCGTCACCTTTTCGCCGTCGATGGTCAGACCGCCCTGCTCGATGGCGCGGAAGCCCTCGCCGTTGCTTGCGACGAGACCTGATTCGCGGATGAGGTTGACGATGCCGATCCCCTCCGGCGGGAGGCTCTCCTGCTTCAGTCCGTAGGTGGGCACGTCCTCCATGCTGCCTTCGCCGCCCGGGGCGAACAGGGCGCGGGCAGCCTCGAGCGCCTTGCCTGCTTCTGCCTCGCCGTGCACGAGCTTCGTGACCTCAAAGGCGAGCGTCTCCTTTGCCCGGTTGATTTCGGAGTCCTTCAGCGCGGCGAGCGCCTCGATCTCGTCCATGGGCAGGAAGGTCAACAGGCGCAGGCAGTTTGCCACGTCCGCATCCGCGACGTTGCGCCAGTACTGGAAGAACTCGTAGGGTGTGGTCTTCGAGGCATCGAGCCACAGCGCGCCCTTCTGCGTCTTGCCCATCTTCTTGCCCTCGCTGGTCTCCAGCAGGGTGAAGGTCATGCCGTAGGCGAGCTCGGATAGCTCGCGGCGGATGAGGTCTGCGCCGCCGAGGATGTTCGACCACTGGTCGTCCCCGCCGAACTGCATCTTGCAGCCATAGCGCTTTTTCAGTTCGAGGAAGTCGTAGGACTGCAGCAGCATGTAGTTGAATTCGAGGAAGCTGAGCCCTGCCTCGAGCCTGTTCTTGTAGCACTCCGCGCGCAGCATGTTGTTGACGGAGAAATGCCGCCCGATGTCGCGGATGAACTCGATGTAGTTGAGCTCCGTCAGCCAGTCGGCGTTGTTGACGAGCAGCGCGGCATCCTCTCCGAACTCGATGAACTCGCCGAAGAGCCGCTCGAACTTCCTGCCGTTCTCGGCGATGGTCTCCTTTGTCATGAGCTGGCGCATGTCCGTGCGCCCGGAGGGGTCACCGATCATGGCTGTGCCACCGCCGACGAGGGCGATGGGCCTGTGCCCGAAGTGCTGCATCCACATCATGATGATGATCTGCATGAAGTGCCC
>JAITHG010000310.1 GCA_031280075.1 Eubacteriales Family XIII. Incertae Sedis bacterium
CGTCTATCTTCCGGACATCCGCGGGGGAGAAATCGCTGGGGCACACCGAGTTGATTTTGCCGGGGCTCTTTGCGGTGAACCCATCTGCCCCGGGCTGCCTTTCGCCTTCGACATACGAGACGGACGCGGGCGAAGACGGTCTGTGCATCCCTAAATCCTTTCCGCATCTTGAACAGAATCGGGTTTGGTCGCTTACAAAAGAATTGCATTTGGGACAGTTCATTCTTGCCTCACTTCCAATTGTCTGCCTGCTGTCTACTTCCGTTTGGATCCGTTTTGCTCCAGCGATGGTTGCTGTCGCCGGGTGTCGGGGCAGGGCGGTGTCCGTCGCGCCGATTCGCGCCGGGATGGCTATACAGACCAGAGCTCCTCTTCACCCGGCACGGGGTTGCCCTCCATGAAATAGGCGATGCGGGAGACATTCATAAGATGCGTGTAGGTCAGGTTTTCGGAGATGCTGTTGTTGCCCCAAGAACCGCAGCCGAGCGTGTTTGTGGGGTTCAGCCCGTTGTGGAAACTGCCTCCTGCCGTGGTCGAGCTCACCTGGTTCACGAGGAAGCGCGAGACGGGTAGGGCGCATCCGACCTGCTCGATGGTCTTCGCATCGTCCGAGTGCAGGGAGACGCTGTGCCCCTTGCCTTCGGCCTCGAGGTTTTCGCGCGCGATGGCGATGGCACCCTCGATGTCCTTGTAGCGATAGGCCGTGAGGACGGGGCACATCTTCTCTTTGCCGAGGGGGTCTGCGGTGCCGGTACCGTCTGCTTCCGCAACGAGCAGGCGTGTGCCTTCGGGCGCGTCGATGCCCGCGAGCTCTGCGATGGTCAATGGGCTCTGCCCGACAGCGTGGGGGCTTGCCCCGCCTTCCTCGCGGAAGATGGCACCGCGCAGCGCCTCCTTCTGTGCCGCGTCTCGGACGATGACGCAGCCCTTGCCCTCGAACAGGCGCAGGATTTCATCATAGTCCTCTTCCGGGCAGATGACGGACTGTTCTGCAGAACAGATGATGCCGTAGTCGAACGTCCTGCCCGTGATGATCTTCTCGACGGCTGCCTCGTAGTCGCAGCCCCGGTCGATGATGCACTGCACATTGCCCGCACCCACGCCGAAGGCAGGCCTGCCCGAGCGGTAGGCGGCCTTGACCATGCCCATACCGCCGGTGGCGATGACGACATCCGCCGCCGCCATCAGGTTTGCGGTATGCTCGCGGCTGTGCTCGTCCAGCACCTGCACGACATCCTCCGGAAAACCGAGTTCTGAAAGCCGCCCGCGGATGAGCCCGACCGTGTGCGCGCTGCACCGCACCGCCTTGTGGTGCGGCGAGAGGATGATGGCGTTGCCCGCCTTCAGCGCGAACATGATGTTGCTCATCGCAGTGACGATGGGGTTGGTGCAGGGCGTGAGGGCGGCGACGATGCCGACGGGCTTGGCGATCTTCGTGATACCTGTGACCGCGTCACGCTCGATGATGCCGCGCGAGGGCTTACCCTTCATGCTGTGCCACATGATGCGCGCCTTGTTCGTGTTCTTCAAGGTCTTGTCGTGCACATTGCCCATGCCGGTCTCTTCGACGGCAAATGCGGCGAGCTGCGCCGCATGGTCGTGAACCAGTTTGCCCACCGCCATGACGGCCAAGTCCACGTCCTCCTGCGACCGCTGCTCCCAAGCCGCCTGCGCAGCACGGGCGCGCCGGACGTATGCATCGATGTAAAGCCTGCTGCCGTTGTCGTCCTGATGCCCCATATTCTCCATTGCTTGATCCCTTTCTCTGATATCATGTACGCATGCAAATGCAAAGTGGTTTCCTTCAAATTTATTATATAGTAAGCCAACAATAAAATACAGGACGGCATCTCTGTCTCGGTCTTTTCGTGCCGGGGGAATGTGTGAGGAAAAAATCAGGAGAATTCTATTAAAAAATACACAAAGAATGGTGGCAAAGCAGAGCAAATCATGGTATTTTCTATGATGGTGCGGGCTGGTCGTATGATGGCACAACGAGTCGACGAATAGGGTGGGATCGGTCTGTCGCTCATCTCGCACAAAACCACAATCACGGTAATGAGGAGCGCCGCAGCGCAGACTGGAGTGAGGTCATGAAGAAAAAAACTATGCTGGTGGGATTATTATGTTTTATGCTCGTCGTCGCACTGATCCCGGGATCCGCTTCGGCTTATGATCCTTATTACCCTGAAGACGACCCGTACGACCAGGGCGACTATGACATGCCGAACTATTATTACGACAAATATCTAAAAGAGCTGGTGGGCGCGGGCATCCTCACCAGTGCAGAGTATGGCAGCAATTTGCACGACCACCCCTCTCAGGAGGAGGCGAATGCGACTTTGGGCAGGCTTGCGGGTTTTCTCAGAGTGTCCCTGCCGTCAGCCCAACTGCCCGATCCCGCTGATGCGGTCAACATGTCACGGGCGAGCTGGTTCATGCTGCTCGCGGACACCGCATGGCAACTGGGGCGCACCAGCATGCTGCCACATGCAATCAAGCCCTCCGCACCAGCAGCCCAGGGCAATTCGAAGTATTACAAGAGCTCTGTCTATTTCAACTGGAGCGGCGGACCGGATGCCGTCGAATTCGAACTGCGTTTTTACAACAAGAACGGGACGCTGATCAAGACATTGCCGATGAGCGTGCAGGAGTATTCCGGCAGCTACGGAAGCCTCTCGCTCTCGGACTATTCCCAGCCGACCGTCAAGGGCGTGTTCGGGTCGTTTAAGACGGATCTGAAGGCATACCTTTGCATCGTTGCGATCGACCGGTACGGTGTCCGCTCCGCGCTCGGGAAGAAACTGAACTTCACGATCGAACCGTATTCAAACTTCAACGAAAAACTGTTCGGAACGCAGACGGGGACAGGGTTCAAAAACCCGACAGAGGCTCGCAAGTACCAGCGAACCGTCACGATCAAGATCTGGCGGCTGGTCGGCGGAAAGAAGGTCGGTTCTACAACTCGCATCACGGTGAACCGAGGGATTGCGGACGACGTGGTACAGATCTTCAATGAGATCTA
Source organism: Eubacteriales Family XIII. Incertae Sedis bacterium (assembly GCA_031280075.1). Next base: position 3,026 of record JAITHG010000310.1, read on the forward strand.
CAAGGGGAGCGAGAAGTTCCCGGTCAAAGCCATCGGTGGATTCCAGGTGCGGGGCGGACGTTCAGAACATAATTACGGCACGGCAATCGACATCAATCCAACAGAAAACTGTATGAAGGACGGAAACAAGGTAGTTGCTGGAAGCTTTTGGAAACCCGGCAAGAACCCATATTCCATCAAGCAAAACGGCGATGTCGTCAAGGCCTTCGCCAAATATGGCTGGTATTGGGGTGGATACGGCTGGGGCAACCGCAAGGACTACATGCATTTCAGCAGGCTTGGAACCTAACGGAGGGCAATGCAATGAAGAGCTATCGCAAGGAAATGCTGATGCGCATCCAGAGCAGGCGCGCTTTTGTAAACATTACAAAAGATGTCCAGGAGGCGATCAATGCCAGCGGCGT
>JAITHG010000320.1 GCA_031280075.1 Eubacteriales Family XIII. Incertae Sedis bacterium
AAGGACAATGAGACCGTTTGCCTCGATCGACTCCCGGGCGATATCCTGCCGCTCGAGGGAGACGAGCTGCCTCTCCGTCTCTTCCGCCGTGCGCTTCGCGACCGACTCGGAGGTCGTCAGCAGGACAGATGCCGACATCGGGTCGTGCTCCGCCTGCGAGAGCAGATCCGCTGCGATGAAGACCGGATCCGCCTGCGCATCCGCCAGCACCAATATCTCAGAAGGTCCTGCGATCATGTCGATGTCCACCATCCCGAAGACGAGACGCTTTGCTGTCGCAACGTAGACGTTCCCAGGGCCAACGATCTTGTCCACCTTCGGAATCGTCTCCGTGCCGTATGCGAGGGCAGCGACCGCCTGCGCGCCCCCGATCTGCACAATGCTGTCCACGCCCGCAATGAATGCGGCGGCTATGATGGCATCCGTCGCACCGGGCGGGGTCGCCATGACAAGCTGCCCGACTCCGGCAAGCTTTGCGGGGATGGCATTCATGAGGACGGTCGAGGGGTATGCCGCCCGCCCGCCGGGGACGTACAACCCCACCTTCTCCAGCCCGCGCACCGTCTGCCCGAGCACGCAGCCTCGCCCATCCCTGTATTCATACCCCTGCTGCACCTGCCCTTTGTGATAGGCGCGGATGTTTTCCGCAGCGTGGCAGAGGGCATCCACGAGCGCTTTGTCCGTGCGCTCGTAGCACTGCTTCATATCATCCCTCGTCAAAGCGGCCACGGGGGGTGCTGCCTGGTCGAACTGCAGGCTGTATTCCCGTACCGCCGCGTCGCCGCGCGCGCGTACGCCCGCCAAGATCCCGCGCACCGTCTCGACGACATCGTCGTGCGCCCCCCCATCGCCGCCACGTCCGGCGAGGCTGGCGAAAGCTTCCCTCTCCGTCTTTCCGTCCGCCCGTATGGTCTTTATCATCACCGCCCTCCTTCACCAACGCTTGCCTGCGACAAAACCTGCTCAAGCCTGCCCGCAAAGGCATCGATCTCCGCCTTCTTCATCTTCATGCTCGTGGCATTCACGATGAAGCGTGTCGTCACGTCCCGGATGTCCTCGATGACCGCAAGACCATTTTCACGCAACGTCGTGCCCGTCTCCACGAGATCCACGATGCCGTCGGCAAGCCCGAGCAGCGGAGCGATCTCCACCGACCCTTCGATGCGGATGGTTTCGACATCCATGCCCTTTCGCTCGAAGTAGCGGTTCGTGACGTTCGGGTATTTGGTCGCGATGACCTTCGTCCCATAGCCCGCATAAAAGTCCCTACCTTCGGGCGCGGCGAGTGCAAAGCGGCAGCGCCCGATGCCGAGATCCAATATTTCGTAGTATGTCCCTCCCTGTTCTGCGATCGTGTCCTTGCCCACGATGCCCACATCGCAGACCCCATGTTCGACATAGGTGATCACGTCGGATGCCTTTGCAAGAAAGAGTTCGATGCCGGTTCCAGGAAGTGCGAGCAGTAGCTTGCGCCCTTTTGCCCTCAAGCTGGAACAGTCGTAGCCTGCCGCTTCGAGGAGCAGGATGAACCGCTCTTCGATGCGCCCCTTTGTCAGGGCGACGCGCAGCGTCTTTCGCGCCACCGAGGACGGTAGGGTTTCCCCTTGCGTCTGCGCGTCACTTTCCGCCTCCTGCCTGCGCAGTCCGGTGGCTGTGATCTGGTCGATGCTGAGGGCGAAGCCGATGGCAGGGAGCGCCTCACCGAAGCCTTCCAGCAACCCGTCGTAACGACCGCCGGACAGCACGGACGTCCCCGAGTCTTCTATATATCCGCGAAAGACGAGGGACGAGTAATAGTCCGCCTGGTTCACCAGGCCGAAATCGACCATGATCTGTGCGTCAAGACCTTTTTCCGCGAGCGTAGCAAGCAGGCGCTTCAAATCTGAGAGGATCCGGCTCAGCCTCTCGTCGTAGCCCGCCATGAGCGCGGATGCCTCCGCAAGCGCCTCCGCAGTCCCGAACAGGCGCGGCAGACGGCGCAGGATCTCGGCTGCGCCCTGCCCGCGCACCCGATCCAAGATGTCGTTCAGTGCTGCGTAGTTTTTCGATGCGATGTAGCGATGGATGAGGGCTTTGTCCCCGGCAGGGGCATCGAGCCCGTCCATCAGCAGGTTGTAGATGCCGACGTGCCCGATCTCAATGCGGAAGGCGCGCCCTGCGGTCGCCCGCAGGGCGGACGCTGCAAGCGCAAGCGACTCCACATCCGACGCAAAGCCGCCTGCACCGATGAGCTCCACGCCCATCTGTGTCGTCTCCGCACTCCTGCCGCTGTGCTCCTGCTGGCGGCGGAATACGTTCTGCGCATAGAACAGCCGCACCGGCAGCTCGTGCCCCTTGAGTTTTGAAACAGCGAGCCTTGCGATCGGAATGGTGCTGTCCGGGCGCACGGTGATGAGCCGCCCGCGCCCGTCCGTCATCGTATAGAGCGAATCCTGCGGCCAGGCATCCGTCCGCGAAGCAAATGCATCGTAAAATTCGAAGCCAGGTGTCTTCACTTCCCGGAAGCCAGCCCCCTCGAAGACAGCCCTGAGCTGCCCTGTAACCCGGTTTTGGACGGCACATTCCTCAAAGAGGATGTCCCTCGTCCCTTCCGGCGTGATCTTGTCGTACATCCGCTGCGCTCCTTTACATGAATCTTCTTTTTAGTAATTTATCATGGTGAAGCGCTAAAGTCAAGTAGGCAAATAGTCTTTTGTCGTTGTCAGGATTTTTCCATGACAACTCAGCCCTGTTGCTGGTTTGTCGGCGGGTTGCCCCCAAGTGGAAAGTTTCCGTTCGCCATCATGCCCGGTCCTGCTGCCCGCATCCCCATGGGGAGAAACTGGAGGACAAGCGCCGCAAGGTTGACAATGAGAATGCAGACGAGCAGGATGATGACAGCCTTCATCTGTGTCGCCTTTGCGGGAGCGTCCTCCGGTCTGCGGGGGAGGAAGGGCATCTGCCTGTCAGGCGAGTTTCCTGACGCTTGCCCCTGCCCCATCATCTGTGGCGAAGCGCCTGATGCTTCCTGCTGCCCTCTTGCGCCCCTGCCTGCGTTTTCGCTGTCATGATTTCCATTTTCCATTCTTGGCTCCTTTCATGTCTGCAATGATTGTGAAATTGCATTTTGCCTGCTGCTGCGTGCCCCTACTCGTAGCGCAGCGCATCGATTGGATGCATC
>JAITHG010000004.1 GCA_031280075.1 Eubacteriales Family XIII. Incertae Sedis bacterium
CGACTTCTCTGCAGTGCGCCCCCACGACGGTGTGCACCGACCCATCCGGATCGTCTACGCCGGGAAGCTATACGTCGGGCGGTGGAAAGTGCTCGCCATGCTCGTCAAGGTGCTCCGGCGCATCGGCGACGCGGACTCCCCACCGATCGTCCTAGACATCTATACGATGGACCGGGTCACCTCCCGGCAGCGGCGGGCACTGCACGACGGCATCTTCGGCAACCTGAAGGGCTCGGCAAGCCCCGAACAGCTGCGGCAAGTCTATGCGGAAGAGGCAGACATTCTGCTGCATGTCGAGTCCATGGGTCTGCGCCACAGATACGGCACGCGATACTCGGTGTCAACCAAAGTGGTTGACTGCATGGCGAGCGGCTGCGCCGTCATGGCGATCTGCCCTGAGATGCAGGAGGGTTACCGGTTGCTTGCGCAGGCAGGCGCGATCGTGGCATCAGACGAGGCAGCGCTGGAGAGGGTGCTGCGCGAGGTGGCATCAAACCCCGGAACCCTGCAGGCGGTCTCTGGCGATATCATCCGTTTTGGGCTACAATACCTTCAGGGCGACATCGTGCAGGCAGGGCTGCGCAAGGACATCGAAAGCATCCTTGGGTCTTGCTCCGACAGCTAAACCTTGGAAAGTCGCTCCATCCAGCACAGTCTTGACAGGGATACAATAACGGTATACGATTGTAAAATGAAGATACTTCAAATCAATGCGCTAAACAGAACCGGCAGCACGGGCAGGATATGCTTTGAGCTTGAGCACCATATCAATGGCATGGAAGGCTGGCAGTGCTTCACGGCATATTCGGAAGGGGAAGCCCGTCCGGGCAATTATAGGATCGGTGGTCGCTATGGAAAGATGCTGCACGCCTTGTTTTCGCGCATGACGGGAATGGTCGCTCACTTCTCAAGGTGGTCGACAAAGGCACTGCTCCGACAGATCGATATCATCGAGCCGGACATCGTGCACCTGCACAATCTGCATTCGAATTATGTGCACTTCCCGATGCTGATGCGCTATCTTGCAACGAACCGCATCCCAGTGGCGCTCACCCTGCACGACTCGTGGTTCTATACCGGCAAATGCGGATACTATGTTGACGTGGACTGCGACAGGTGGCGCAAGGGCTGTGGGTCGTGCCCTCATCTGAAGCGCTACATCCCGAGCTGGATCTTTGACCGGACAGGTCGCATGCTCCGTGAAAAAAGACAGCTGTTTGCGGATATTTACCGGCTCGGTGTCGTCGGGGTGTCCGACTGGGTGGCAGGGGAGGCCAAGCAGTCTCTCCTCGGGGAAGCAGCCATACTGCACAGAATACACAACTGGGTGGACACAGAGCGTTTTCGGCCGGCTGGTGCGGACGCGGTCGCCGGGTTGCGATCCAAGCTGGGCATCGAGGATCGGTTTGCCATCCTCTGCGTAGCCAGTATCTGGATAGAGGAAAAGGGGCTCGGCGAGGTGCTGCGGCTGGCGCCCCGGCTGGATCCCGGCACGTGTGTCGTCCTCGTCGGCGACCTGCCGGTCTCGGCTCGTGCGCTGCCGGAGAACGTCATCTCCGCCGGGTCCACCGATTCAGAGGACGAGCTCGCCGTCTATTATTCCATGGCGGATGTGTTCTTGACCCTGTCCCGCATGGAGACCTTCGGCCTGGTCTCCGCAGAAGCCCTCGCCGGCGGGACTCCCGTCATCTGCTACGATGTCACTGCGTGCCCTGAGGTCGTCGAAGAGGGCTGTGGGTTCACGGTTCCCGTGGATGGAGACGGCGAGGCCGTGCTGCAGTCTATCCGCCGCACAAAGGCGATCGGCAAGAAACATTTCAGCGAAAAATGCAGAGCAAGTGCACTGAGAAAGTTTCAAATGCAGGCACGCATGGACGATTATATGTTATTCTATAAAGTACTTGCTACAGGCAAGGCGTAATTGGGAGCAGAGATCTAGAAGGGAGTGGAAAACTATGGTTGATTTTGGCAATCATGCGCCCATCGGCGCGAACGGCATGGGAGCATACCTGGGCAAGACGCTGCTCATTACAGGCGGGACAGGCTCTTTCGGGCAGGCCGCGCTGCAGCGTTTTCTGAACGCGGGGCTGCGGGAGATCCGAATTTTCTCGCGGGATGAGCTAAAACAGCATGACCTGCGCAACTTCTACAAGAACAAGAGTGAACTGCTAAAATTCTACATCGGCGATGTCCGTGACCGCGCAAGCGTGGACAACGCCATGAACGGCGTAGATTTCATCTTCCACGCGGCTGCCCTCAAGCAGGTGCCTTCCTGCGAGTTCTTCCCGCTGGAAGCGGTTCGGACGAACGTGCTGGGCACGGCAAACGTCCTTGATTCTGCCGTGGAACACGGGGTCTCCAGAGTGGTATGCCTCTCGACAGACAAGGCCGCCTATCCCGTCAATGCGATGGGAACATCGAAAGCCATGATGGAGAAGGTGGTGATCGCGAAGGCGCGTACGGTGCCTGAGGGCGGCACGGTCATCTGCTGTACGCGCTACGGAAATGTGATGGCATCCCGCGGTTCCGTCATCCCCCTCTTTGCAGACCAGGTTCGGAAAGGCCTGCCGATCACGATCACCGAGCCGTCGATGACGCGCTTTATGATGAGCCTCGAGGAGGCCGTCGACCTCGTGCACTTCGCCTTTGTGAACGCAAGGCCAGGGGATCTTTTTGTACAGAAGGCAGCGGCCAGCACCATCGGCGATCTCGCACAGGCCATCCACGAAATCTTTGAAGTGACAGGCAGCGAGACGCAGATCATCGGGGTGCGCCATGGGGAAAAGCTGCACGAGACGCTGCTGACAAGCGAGGAATGCGCACGCGCCTCCGACCTCGGGGACTATTACTGCGTACCGGCAGACAACCGTGACCTGAATTACGACCAGTACTTCACGGGCGGCGATACGGCCATCTACGGACTGACGGAATACAGCTCTGAAAACACGCAGCGGCTGACCGTGGAGGAAGTGAAGGAGAAGCTCCTAAATCTCCCCTATATGAAGAACGCCCTTGCGGATTGGAGATCGAATCATTGAAGCTTGTGACCATCGTCGGAACCAGACCGGAAATCATACGTTTGTCAGAGACCATCAAATGCGCGGACCGGCACTTTGACCATGTGCTCGTGCATACCGGCCAAAACTGGGACTACACGCTCAACCAGATCTTTTTCGAGGATCTGGGCCTGCGCGAACCGGACTTCTATCTAGACGCAGTTGGGGATGACCTGGGGCAGACGATGGGCAACATCATAGCGAAGTCGTACAAGGTGCTGCGCGAGGCATCACCCGATGCCGTCCTCATCCTGGGCGACACAAACTCTGCCCTCTCCGCGATCTCTGCGAAGAGGCTCAAGATCCCGATCTTTCATATGGAGGCGGGAAACCGCTGCTGGGACTGGAATGTGCCGGAGATGATCAACCGGACGATCGTCGACCACATCTCTGACATCAACCTTTCCTATACGGAGCATGCTCGCAGGTACCTGCTGGCGGAAGGCATCGATGGCAAGACCATCTTTGTCACCGGTTCTCCCATGCGTGAGGTGCTTGAGGGAATGCAGGGAAAGATTGCGTCAAGCGATATACTTGACAGGCTTTCGGTGAAGCGAGGCGGGTACATCGTCCTCTCGGCGCACCGCGAGGAGAACATCGACGACGATGTCCGTATCCACAGACTGATGGATGCCGTGAACCATGTCGCCGAAAACACCGGACTGCCGGTCATCTACTCGACACACCCGCGCAGCAGGAAGCGGCTGGAAGAAGCCGGGATCGCACTACACCCCCTCGTGCGCTGCGAACAGCCCTTCGGCTTCACGGACTACGTCCGGTTGCAGCAGGACAGCCACTGCGTGCTGTCGGACAGCGGCACCCTGTCCGAGGAGTCGGCCATCCTCGGCTTCCCCGCCGTGCTCATCCGGACATCCACCGAGCGGCCGGAAGTGCTCGACAGCGGAAACATC
>JAITHG010000017.1 GCA_031280075.1 Eubacteriales Family XIII. Incertae Sedis bacterium
GGAAAGGAGCATCTTGATCCGTCCGTAGTCGCGGTCGAGGTCGAGGTAATTGCGCCAGTACTTTTCGCGCAGGGAAGGGCTGTCGGCGAGCAGGTTGGACCAGACGGTCAGTCTGCCGCCGTACATGTCGGCGCGTGGCCTGTAGGACACATTCGCAAAACTGCCCTCCACGATGCCGCTGTAGCTGCCGTCCTCCTCGCGCTCCCACCGGAAGCATTGCCCGCAGGTGAAGACGTGGTCGAGATCAAAGTCCAGGACATTATGGAATTCGTGCTTGACTAGCCCTTCTGCCATTCCAGCCCCCGTATCTCGATATTCACGGAGAGGATGTTGATGGATGTGATCTCCTCTATGCGCTCCGCGACGCGTTCCTGGAGGCGGCGCGATGCGTCGAGCACCTGCGTTCCGCCCCGGAAGACGATGCCCATATCCACGGAGGCCCCTCCCTCATGGTTTGAAACAAAGACGACAGGGATGGAAGCGATGCCCGCCACACCTTCGGTCGCAAGGCGCGCCACATCCGCGATGGCCTTGTCGGAGATTGCGAATCCACCGAGGTAGCTGTAGGTGGGGCGGACGATGGAGCGCTCGGAAAAGACATAGCCCCTCGCCGGTTTGGCGCGCGCCACGCCAGTAGGGCGGAGCCCGACCTTGAGATCCTGTGTGATGCCCTTGATATGCCGCAGGGGGTGGACAAAGTAACCGGAAAAGTCCTTCTTGATCTGGAATGTGGGGGCAGGAATCACGTGCTGTCCCATCTCCTCACGGTGCTTGCGCGCCAGTTCGCGTTCCTTCTCAGTCGTCAGTTCCTCGATGGCAAAGCGCGTGCCCGGTGCGGGGAGCCCGAGGCGCGTTGTGATGATGCCGATCATCTTGTCCGAAGTGCCGATGACGAGCACGGACGAAGGAGCCGCCACCCGGATCGCTTGGGCGACATTATGCCGGTGCTGCCCGTCCGTGAACAGCGCCGTTTTGATGGCTCGGATCTTCGTGGACTGCCGCTTTGCGGAATGCCCTGCCAGGATGTCCCCCCGTACGATGAAGAGGCCGTCATCTATGATGCTTTCAATACCGTGCTCATTGCAGAGTTCGTTCGCCTGAAAGCTTTTCCCTGTGCCGCTTTTGCCGACTAGACTGTATACTTCCATACTTTACTTTGTTCATGTAGGCTGTTATAATGACGATGTTTGCGTAACCGTTACCCTATTTTATCATATCCGAAGGAGGATGAACATGGCATACGTTATCAATGATTCCTGTGTAGCTTGCGGCGCATGCGTTGCGGAGTGCCCAGTGGAGGCGATCGCCGAGGGCGATATCTACACGATCGATGCCGAGAAGTGCATCGACTGTGGTGCCTGCGCCTCGGTCTGCCCTGTGGAAGCGCCCCAGGAGGCATAGCGAAGGGAATCCTTCCGCCGATCGGCCAAAGGTCTGCGAGGCGGACAGCCCCACAACAATGACACCGCCCCCCAACAAGTGGGAGGCGGTGTTTTTATGTGCCCGGCAGGGGGGAGAAACCGGCACCGTGGATAATGCTTTGTCATTCGGCATGGTTGATATAAAACACCAGCTCGTGCAGGCTGTCACTCAGGTGCACGGACTTGATGACCACGTCGTCCGGCACGCTGATGTCCGTGGGCGTGAAGTTCCAGATGCCTCTGACACCGCCAGCGACGAGCGTGTCAGCGACTTCCTGTGCAACCGACCTTCCGGTCGTGATCACGCCTATGTCAGCGCCATGCTCTTCGAGAAACCCGGGCAGTGCATCCACGTGCCGCACCTGGGTGTCGCCGATGCTCTTGCCGATCACTTCCGGGGAAATGTCGAACATGCAATCGAGCCTGAAGTCGCTGCCGGGCGGCCAAGCATGCCGTGCCAGCGCCCGACCGAGGTTGCCCGCACCAACAATGACCAGGGAATAGCTTCTGTCCAGCCCGAGTATCGCGTCGATGCCCCGGAGCAGCGCGACTACATTGTAGCCGTACCCCTGCTGCCCGAAGCCCCCGAAATTGTTTAGATCCTGACGGATCTGAGAAGCCGTATATCCGGAAAGCTCACTGAGCCTGCCTGAACTCACCCTGTCAATCCCCTTGCTTCGCAAATCGCGCAGGAAACGGCTGTATCTTGGAAGCCGCCTGATGACAGCCGGCGAGATCCGCGACTTCTCTTTCGCCATCGCCTAGCCCTGGTGTTCTTCGACGTACTTCGCGATGTCCCCGATGGACTGGAACTTCTCAGCATCCTCGTCCGGAATCTCAATGCTGAACTCCGTCTCGATCCCCATGATGATTTCGACCGCATCAAGTGAGTCCGCCTCGAGATCCTTCATCAGGCTTGTTTCCGGTGTGATCGTATCCGCATCCACCTGCAACTGCTCCGCGATGATGTCCCGTATTTTGTCAAATATCATGTTGTCCTGCCTCCAATAAAACGAAAACTGTCAATAATTACGTGAAGATTATATATGAGCGCAGACTTTATTGTCAAATATCTCCCGCAAGGAAATTTCACGCGCCACCATATCGTCGAAGGTCTGGCGGCGCACAATCTCCACAGATGCGCCGTCTTGGACGAGGACGACTGCCGGAATTGGCAGTCTGTTGTAGTTGCTCGCCATCGAAAAACCGTACGCACCTGTCGCAAAGACGGCGATGATATCGCCGCGCTGCACGGTCTGGAGTCGCGCATCGTCGATAATGCGGTCGCCCGTCTCGCAGCACTTGCCCGCGATGGTCACGACATCGTCCAGCGGCTCGTCTGCGCGGTTTGCGACGATGGCCTCGTAGCGCGCGCCGTAGAGGGCTGGGCGGATGTTGTCGGGCATGCCCCCGTCGATGGAGACGTACTTGCGCACGCCCGGGATGTCGCGGACTGCGCCTGCTGTGTAGAGCGTGATGCCGGCATCCCCAACGATGCTGCGCCCGGGCTCGAGGATGATGTCTGGAATCGTCAGGCTGTTTTCCTGACAGAAGCGCGTCACTTCAGCCATGATGGGATCGATGAAATAGGAGTAGGGGCGGCGCACCTCCCCCTCGGTGTAGCGGATGCCGAAGC
>JAITHG010000018.1 GCA_031280075.1 Eubacteriales Family XIII. Incertae Sedis bacterium
GCGGGCTTCTTCGGCTATGTCATCCCCGCCTTCCTGAAAAAGCTCCCGGGCTGGATCACGGCGAACATGGACGAGGCGGCCGCCGCAGCTTGGAACGAGTCGAATACCGGGCTGCTCACCTTCACGGGCAAGCTGACCAATTTCCTCGACCCCTTCCTAATCGGGATCTACATCAGCATCGCTTTCGCGCTCGTCGGCACGTTCACGAGTCAGCGGTCGGAGGAAGAGCGCATCAATCTGGAGAAGATGCACATCATCCCCACGTCGGAGCTGTCGCGGCGTGAGTACAGACGGACGGGGATGTACGCCAACATCCTCATCGGGCTCGGTGTCGTCATCGCCATATTCCTCGTCGTCGTTTGGGCGCTGCCCTACAATGAGCTGAAGTCCGCCGCAGGTTTCTGATCTGTGGCGGCAGGTGTGGTGACGCAGGGCAAGGGACAGTGGAAGGGGCAGTTTGGGCGCTGTGCAGCGGTTTTGCCGCCATGGCGCGGATGCCAAGGAGGTCGGCATGTACTACGATTCGGACAACAGGTTTTTCGCCAATCCACTGATGCGCCCACAGGTGCTCTCGGATGCCGATGTGGAGGCAATCCACCGCGCTTCCGTGCAGGTGCTCTCGGAAGTGGGGCTTCGTGTGGAGAGCGAGGAAGCAGCAAGGCTGTACCTTGACGGCGGTGCCGATGTCACGCAGAAGGATGGCGCTGCCCTCGTGAAGATCCCCGAACGGCTGCTCGAGCAGTGCATCGGCAGCGCCGCGAAGGACGTTGTGTTTTACGGCAGGGTGGAGGAGGACGACTTCTTCGCCGGGCGCGGCATGGTGGGCTTCAGCACCTTCGGGGAATGCGTGCGCATCACCTGCCCCAAGACGGGCTCGATCCGTGCGACGTGCAAGCAGGATCTCGCGGATGTCACGAAGATCTGCGATGCCGCCGAGGAGATTGCGGTCGTCGAGCGCGCCTGCGGCTCGCTCGACTTCCCGCCGTCCGTGCAGCCCCCCCACAACCTGGAGGTCATGCTGCGAAACACCTCGAAGGCGATTTTTATCGGGGCGTTCAACCGCCCGAGCGCGGAGACCATGGTCGAGATGGCGCGCATCGCGGCAGGCGGCGATGCCGCCCTGCGTGCGCGCCCCTTCCTGAATTTCTTCGTCTGCCCCGTCAGCCCGCTGACGATGGGCAGCGACTGCTGCGAGGTCATCGTCACGGCGGCGAGGGCAGGGATCGGCATCGCTGCCATCCCAATGCCGCTGGCAGGGGCGACTGCCCCGGTCACGCTCGCAGGGACGGCTGTCACCCACAACTGCGAGGCGCTCGCCGCCCTCGTGCTGGATCAGCTCGCGTCGCCGGGGGCGCGCTTCTGCTACTGTTCCATGGGCACCATCATGGATCTGCGCTGCATGCTAGCCGCGACCGGTGCGCCGGAGCACGCACTCCTGGGGGCTGCTGCCGTCCGCATGGCAGAGCGCTACGGGCTGCCCAGCTGGATCGGCGGCGGCGTGTCCGACGGCAAGCTGCCCGACGCGCAGGCTGGCTATGAGTTCGCCATCGGCGCGCTCATGGGCGCGCTGGCGGGTGCCAATGTCATCTACGGTGCTGGCGCGCTCGAGTCCTGCCTGCGCATAGACCTCGCGAAGCTCGTCCTGGACTGCGAGGCGCTACGGTACGTCCGCCGCTTGCTCGGCGGCATCCGTGTGGAAAAAGAGGCGCTCGCCTTCGAGACGATCGCCCATGTCGGCCCCATGAAGGACTATCTCGGGGAGAAGCACACGGCGCGTTTCATGCGCGACCCGCTGCATGCGCAGGTGCACGCGCAGATCTTCGAACGCAACATGCAGGATGGCTGGGAAAAGGCAGGGGCACTTCGCGCGGACGAGCGAGCGCTCGCGCGGGCGCAGGAGATCCTCGCGGAGCATCAGGTGAAGCCCCTCCCTCCCGGCGCAGAGGAGGCGATCGCCGCCTGCGTCGCCGCCCGCGAACGGGCTCTCGGGCTGGGGTAGGGCTACGGTGGGGTGACCGCTACGCGCCCTACACTAGGTTCTTACGTCCTGCCCCCGTCCGTATAGCCTGGGACGTATTTTCGCAGCCTGCGCGCCGCCGTTGATTGGCTGATTCCGAGCGCTTTCGCCACTGCCACACTCGTGCGGTGGCGTTCGTATGCTTCTGTGAAGATGCCCCGCTCGTAGGCCTCGATGCGCTCCGGCAGGCTGCCCTCTGTTTCCTTGTCCGCAGTGCCTGCCTCGGCTCCGTCCTCTGCGCCTGCTGCCGCGTCCGTTCCTGACCCGATGCCCGGCAGCTCCTGCCGCAGAAGATCCGCCGATGCCAGCAGCAGATCCTCCGTCATGACATCCTCCGTCGCCGTGACGACGATGCGCTCGACAAAGTTCTCGACCTGCCGCGTGTTGCCATGCCAGGGCAGTCCCTCCAGCAGCTTGTAGGCACCGGAGTCGAAGGACACATTCTTGCCGTACTCCGCATTGTAGATGGAGAGGAACCAGGCCACAAGCGGCACGATGTCCTCCGGGCGCTCCCGCAACGGCGGGATCTGGATGGGGATCACGTTGAGCCGGTAGAACAGATCCTCCCGGAATCTTCCCTCCGCGATGGCAGCGCGCAGGTCGCGGTTCGTCGCAGACACAAGCCGGAAGTCTACATGGATCTTCGCGATCCCGCCCACGCGCGTGAGCGACTTGTCCTGGATGACGTGCAGGAGCTTGATCTGCATGTCCGGGGACAGCTCCCCCACCTCGTCGAGGAAGAGCGTCCCGTTCTCCGCAAGCTCGATCTTGCCGGGCTTCCCTTTGCTGCCCGCCCCCGTGAACGCCCCCTTCTCGTAGCCGAACAGCTCTGACTCCAGCAGGTTTTCAGGGATGGCAGCGCAGTTGATGGAGATGAAGGGACCGTCGTGCCGGCGGGAATACTGATGGATGAGTTTCGCAAGCAGACTCTTGCCGACACCAGTCTCGCCGGTCAGCAGGATGTTGGCCTTTGTGTCCGCCACATTGATGACCAGTTCCTTGATGGCGCGCATCGCCGAGCTCCGCGTGATGAATTCCTTGTCGTTCGTCTCCCGCATCCGGAGCTGATGGATTTCAGAGCTGTACTCCCGCATCAAATCCGAAAGCCGTTCATATTTGTCATATATCGTAGAGACCCCCGCAATGTCGATGGAGTTGAAGCTGATGACGTACTCGATCTCTCCGTTGCCGTCCAGGATGGGGATGCCGGTCGTCAGCCCGTAGACCCCGTTCCGGTTGCGCTGCATGACGGTTGCGCGCCGCTTCTCGCGCAGGACGATGGCTGTGACAGAAGGGTAGAAGATCCCCTCCTGCTCCAGCTCAAAGACGGAGCGCCCGATGACCTCCTCCTGCTGCACATGAAAGTTCTTCTCATAAGAATCGCTGACCCGGATTACGACCCCCGCCGCATCCGTCAGCGTGAGGTCGTTCTCATTGTCCATGACAGAAAACAGAAGGTCCATACGATCCTTCTCACAGTGCCTGTCCGTGCAGGCGCGGCATGC
>JAITHG010000146.1 GCA_031280075.1 Eubacteriales Family XIII. Incertae Sedis bacterium
CGAACGGAAGAACTAGACGGAGGAATGAAATGAGACAACTACGCAAAAGCTTACTGACCCTATCCCTGATCGCCATCCTGACACTCGGGATGCTCGCCGGTTGCGGCGGCGATGACGGAGGTGGGGATGCCGGGTCTGGCGGCACGGACGAGCCTGCCGCAGGCTTCGACGCAGCCAAGGCCATCGAAGTCATCTCGCGCGAGGACGGCTCGGGCACGCGCACCGCTTTCATCGAGCTGTTCGGTGTAGAGGTCAAGGACGACGCGGGCAACAAGTCGGACATGACGACGGACGAGGCCGTCATCGCGAAGGCGACGGATGTCATGATGACGAACGTGACGAACAACCCATACGCCATCGGCTACATCTCCCTCGGATCGTTGAACGACTCGGTCAAGGCTCTTGAGATCGACGGTGCTGCCGCGAGCGCGGAGAACGTGAAGAACGGCAGTTACGGCATCTCGCGCCCCTTCAACATCGTGACGAAGGGCGAGGCGGCTGGGCTGGCGAAGGACTTCATCGCCTTCATCCTCTCCGCCGAAGGGCAGCAGGTAGTCGCTGACGGCTACATTGCCATTGACGACGCGGCTGCGGCCTATGCGGGCGACAAGCCTGCGGGCAAGATCACTGTCGCGGGCTCTTCCTCTGTTACACCCATCATGGAGAAGCTGCGCGAAGCCTACTTGGCCATCAACACGGGCGCAGAGATCGAGATCCAGATGAGCGATTCCTCGGCCGGCATCACGGGCACGATCGACGGCACCTGCGACATCGGCATGGCGAGCCGCGACCTCAAGGACGAAGAGGCAACGCAGGTAGGGGCTACGCAGATCGCCCTCGACGGCATCGCGGTCATCGTGAACAAGGAAAACCCGCTCACAGGTCTGGCCAAGGATCAGGTTCGCATGGTCTACACGGGCGAAGCCACCGCTTGGGGCGACATCAGCGCGTAAGTTCAGCATGTACGCAAGGAGCAGGGTAATAGAAACCATTATGCGCGCCGTGTTCTTCACGGCCGCAATCACTTCCATCGTAGCGGTCGGCCTGATTTGCGTCTTCCTTTTCGCAAACGGGCTGCCCGCCCTTCAGGAAATAGGTCTCGGCAATTTCCTTGGAGGCGAGGTCTGGAAGCCGAACAACACGCCCCCGGCCTTTGGTATCCTGCCGATGATCGTCGGCAGTCTCTACGTGACGGCGGGAGCGATCCTCATCGGCGTGCCAATCGGGCTGTTGGCGGCAATCTTCCTCGCACGCGTCTGCCCCCCGAAGCCCTACCGCATCCTGAAGCCGGCCGTAGATCTGCTCGCCGGCATCCCATCGGTCGTGTACGGCTTCTTCGGCATGTATGCCATCGTCCCATTGACGAACAACAAATCGAGCATCCTCGCGGCGAGCATACTGCTCGGCATCATGATCCTGCCGACGGTCATCGCCATCTCGGAGAGCGCCCTGCGCGCCGTTCCCGAACACTGCTACGAAGGCGCGCTCGCCCTCGGGGCAGGGCACTACCGCACCGTGTTCACCGTCGTGCTGCCGGCAGCGCGCTCCGGCGTGCTGGCGGCGGCCGTGCTCGGGATCGGGCGCGCCGTCGGAGAGACGATGGCGGTCATCATGGTCGCAGGGAACCAGGCGCGCATGCCCGCCCCCCTGCTGGTGGACGGATCCCTGCTCGAAGGCGGGCTGTTCAAGGGCATTCGCACCATGACGGCGAATATCGTCATCGAGATGGGCTATGCCTCCGGGCTGCACCGGGAGGCACTCATAGCGACGGGTGTCGTGCTCTTCGTGTTCATCCTCATCATCAACCTGAGCTTCTCGGCTCTCTCGAGGAAGAAGACATGACGCGCGGGGCAAAGGTGGGGGAGATGATCCTGCGGCTTCTGACTTGGGCGGCAGCGGCAGCAGCGATCTTCGTCCTGGTCTACATCATCATCTTCATCCTCGTTAAAGGCGTACCATACCTGAAACCGTCGCTCTTTTCGCTGGAATACGATTCGGAGAACGTGTCGATGTTCCCTGCGATCATCTCCACAGTGTTCATCGCGCTGCTGTCCCTGCTCATCGCTGTGCCGCTTGGCGTAGGGGCTGCCATCTACCTCGTCGAGTACGCGAAGCGTGGCAACAAGGTGGTCGGCGTGATACGCGTAATGGCGGAGACGCTCGCGGGCATCCCCTCCATCGTGTACGGACTGTTCGGCCTGCTGTTCTTCGTGACCTATCTGAAATGGGGCTTCTCGATCCTGGCAGGCTCCCTGACGCTGGCCATCATGATCCTGCCGCTCGTGCTCCGGCAGACCGAGGAATCCCTGCTGGCTGTCCCGGATATCTGGCGCGAAGGCTCCTTCGGGCTGGGTGCAGGACGGCTGCGCACGGTCTTCCGCGTCGTCCTGCCGGCAGCGTTGCCGGGCATCCTTGCAGGTGTCATCCTCGCGACGGGACGCATCGTCGGAGAGACTGCTGCCCTGCTCTATACGGCAGGCACGGTGGCGCAGGTGCCCTCGAGTGCGATGCAGTCGGCACGGACGCTCTCCGTCCACATGTATGCGCTTTCGAGCGAAGCCTTCCACACAGGGGAGGGCTACGCCACGGCAGTCGTGCTGCTCATCGTCGTCGTGCTCATCAATGCCGCTTCCGCGCAGGTGGCGAAGCAGCTTGTCAAGACGCGTGGCGGGGACAATGCGCGAAGAAAGAGGAAGGAACGGAAGGAAACCGAACTATGAATTGTTACCACATTCAGGGCCTTGACCTGCATTATGGCAGCTTTCAAGCCTTGAAAGACATCAATATTGATATAGAACCCAAACGCATCACGGCGTTCATCGGCCCATCGGGCTGCGGAAAGAGCACCCTGATCAAGTCGCTCAACCGAATGAACGACCTGGTCGAGGGCTGCCGGATCACAGGCACGGTGGAGCTGTTCGGCGAGGACGTGTACGGCAGCATGGACGTGAACGATCTGCGCAGAAGGGTGGGGATGGTCTTCCAGAAGCCAAACCCCTTCCCGATGAGCATCTACGACAACATCGCGTATGGCCCCCGCACCCACGGCATCCGGAACCGCTACAAGCTCGACGAGATCATCGAGAAGTCCTTGCAGGACGCGGCGATCTGGGATGAGGTCAAGGACAGGCTGCGCAAGCCCGCCTTGGGGCTTTCGGGCGGGCAGCAGCAGAGGCTCTGCGTCGCGCGGGCCCTTGCCGTATCGCCGGAGGTGCTGCTGCTCGACGAGCCGACGAGCGCGCTTGACCCGATCTCCACAGGGAAAATTGAGGAACTATTGCTGACTCTGCGCGATAAATATAGTATCATCATCGTAACGCACAATATGCAGCAGGCGGCACGCATCAGCGACACGACCGCGTTCTTCCTGCTCGGCGACCTCGTCGAATACGGGGACACGGAGAGCATGTTTGCCATGCCGCGCGACAAGAGGACAGAAGATTATATCACTGGGAGGTTTGGATAATGGTGCGAGAACTGTTCGACAGGCAGCTTGCGAGGCTGAACAACAATCTGATCGAGATGGGGGGGCTCATCGAGCAGGCGATCCGCAACGCGACAGAGGCTCTGATGAGCCAGGACGCGGTATTGGCGAAAGAAGTGATCGAAAGCGAGGGGGAGATCGACGAAAAAGAGAAGGAGATCGAGACGATGTGCCTGAAGCTCATGCTCAGCCAGCAACCGGTGGCGAGCGACTTCAGGCAGATCTCAACGGCGCTCAAGATGATCACCGACATGGAGCGCATCGGAGACCAGGCCTCGGACATCGCAGAACTCTGCATCCTGCTGTCAGGTCAGAGCTACATCAAGCAGCTCGACCAAATCCCGAATATGGCAGAAGAGACCATCCGGATGGTCACAGGGAGCATCGATGCATTTGTGCGACGGGACATTGCGCTCGCAAATGACATCATCGGACGCGACGACATCGTGGACGGGCTCTTTGACATCATCAAGCAGGATCTCATCTCCCTCGTGCACGAGGACGCAAACAAGGGCGAGCAGGCTTTCGACCTCCTGCAGATCGCGAAGTACTATGAACGCATAGGAGACCACGCCGTCAACATCGCGGAGTGGGTCATCTTCGGTCACACGGGCATGCACAAAGACAAACGGGTGCTATAGCATGGGCAGTAGGGTCTATATCGTCGAGGACGACGACAACATCCGCGAATTGGTGCTCTACGCACTCGACTCCTACGGCTTCGTCGGCAGGGGGTTCACAGGTGCGGACACGTTCTTTCCGAGCCTGCGCGACGAGCCGCCCGATCTCATCCTGCTCGATGTCATGCTGCCGGGCGAGGATGGCATCAGCATCCTCGGTCGCCTGAAATCGGGTGAGCACGCGGGCATCCCCGTCATCATGCTGACGGCAAAGGGTTCCGAGTTTGACCGCATCAAGGGGCTGGACTCCGGTGCTGACGACTACGTGACAAAGCCTTTCTCCGTCATGGAGGTGCTCTCGCGCATCCGCGCCGTCCTGCGCAGGTGTGTGCAGCAGGATGACAAGGGGACGGCGCTGCATGTCAGCGGTGTCACACTTGAAGGTGAGAAACGACGTGTGACTTTCGAAGGTGTAGAGGTGGCGCTGACGTTCAAGGAGTTCGAGCTGCTGCACTGCCTCCTGCAGAACGAAGGTGTCGTATTGAGCCGGGACACCATCCTC
>JAITHG010000191.1 GCA_031280075.1 Eubacteriales Family XIII. Incertae Sedis bacterium
TCTTCGCCCTGTCCACCCTGGCAGGCAAGCGTCAGGTCGGCACGGTCGAATTCTTGGAGGCAGTCGCCGCGCGGGTCTGACGGCAGCGCAGCTCGGCGTACCAAGGCGGCAGGCGCAGGATCGCCCGTCCGCCTTTTTCTTTGGTCGTTTCTGCCTCCCCCATATTGGACAGGATGCGCGTCGCCCCTCTGTCGTATGCGTCCGGCAGGGGGTAGTCCACGCTGCCGCCACTCAGGTTGACAAGGGTATAGAAGCACTCGTCCCCGTCGCTGCGCAGGAAACAGAACACGGGCAGGGGACCGATCTCCAGATTGACGAAGTCACCATAGACGAGGCAGGGGTGTGCGCGCCGCAGGGCGATGAGCTGTCGATAACAGTTCCAGACGGAGTCCGGATCCCGCCTCTGTGCCTCCGCGTTGATCTCCGTATAGTTTTCATTGACCTTCAGCCAGGGTGTCCCGGCGGTGAACCCGGCCTGCGCGCCGTCCGTCCACTGCATCGGCGTGCGGGCGTTGTCGCGGCTGAAGTGGTTCAGGACTTCGCGCGCCTCTTCGAAGCCCTTGCCTTCACGGGCCTCGAGCAAGGCGAGGGCGTTGTGCGTAGAGATGTCCCTGTACTCGCCCATGGAACGAAACACTGCGTTCGTCATGCCGAGTTCCTCGCCCTGGTAGACGAAGGGCGTGCCCCGCAGGGTGTGCAGCATGATGGCGAGCATGCGTGCGCCGTCCGCCCCTTCGGCGAAGCGCGAGGCAGGGCGGGGCTGGTCGTGGTTGGACAGGCAGAGGCAGTTCCAGCCGTCGTCCGCGAGCGCCTCCTGCCAGTGGATCAGGATGTCGCGCAGCCGCACGGGATCGTAGGGCGCACGCGTCCAGCAGGGGTTTTCCGTGTCCCTGTCTGTGTCGAATGGCTCGAACTGGATGATCATGCCGTACTCGCCGCGCGCCTCGCCCGTGTAGAGCAGGCTGTCCTCGGCGGAGGTGTCTGCCGCCTCGCCGACCGTCATGCAGTCGTAGTGACGGAAGACCTCCCGGTGCATCTCTTGGATGAACTCATGCACGCGGGGACCGTTCATGAAATGGCGACCGCCCCATTGGTACCCCTCGCCGGGAACGTCCGGAAGCCCCGGTGTCTTGGAGTACATGTTCGATGTATCAAGCCTGAACCCTGACACGCCCATGTCAAGCCAATATCTTGCCACCGCGTGTATCTCTGCACGCACGCGAGGGTTTTCCCAATTGAGGTCGGGCTGCTTTTTCGAGAAGAGGTGGAGGTAGTACTGTCCGCGTTCCTCGCAATAAGTCCAGGCGCTGGGCGCGAAGTGGCTCATCCAGTTGTTCGGCTCGGAGCCGTCCGGTTTCGGGTCGCGCCAGATATAGTAGTCCGTATAGGGCTCCTCCCGGAGGACGCTCTTTTGGAACCACTCGTGCTCGTCCGATGTGTGGTTTGCGACGAGATCGAGCAGGACGCGGATGCCGCGCGCCTTCGCCCCTGCGAGCAGGGCACGGAAGTCGTCCAGCGTGCCGAATTCGTCCATGATGTCCCGGTAATCCGAGATGTCGTAGCCCATGTCATCGTTCGGGCTTTTGAAGATGGGTGAAAACCAGAGGGCACCCACGCCGAGCGCCTGCAGGTAGTCAAGCCTGCTGATGATCCCTTTGAGATCGCCGACGCCGTCCCCGTCCGCATCCATGAAGGAACGGGGATAAATTTGGTATACGACCGTCTCCTTCCACCAGATGCGTTTTGGGGTGCATTTCATGGCGTGATCCATAATCCCTCCTTTAAGCTAGGGGCAGTTCGATGGTGAATGTGGTCAGCCCGTCCGCAGACACACAGGAAATGCGCCCCCCCGAACGGTCTACGATGGTCTTTGCGATGGACAGCCCCAGGCCGTACCCGGCGCTGCTGCGGCTCTTGTCCGCGCGGTAGAAGCGGTCAAAGATGTGTGGCAGGTCGTCTGGGGAGATGCCGTCGCCCGTGTTG
This sequence comes from Eubacteriales Family XIII. Incertae Sedis bacterium, assembly GCA_031280075.1. Next base: position 1,984 of record JAITHG010000191.1, read on the forward strand.
GAGACGCGGAAAAATCCCTGCCTGCCCGCCCCGCGCAGGCGCGAGCCTGTCTCGGCGACGACCGTGCCGCCCTCGTTCGTGTACTTGACGGCGTTGTCGAGCAGGATGAGGATGGCCTGCCGGATGCGCTGCCCGTCGCAGCGCACGAGCGGTCCCTGCGTCTTCGACCGGCGGAACTCGAGCCCCACGCCGCATTCGAAGAGCACTGCCTCGATGCGCCCGATCTCCTCCTCCACCGCAGCAGACAGGTCGGTCGGCAGGGCATCGCGCGCGCCGTCTGCGCTGTCCTCGGCGCGCGCGAGGTAGAGCAGGTCCTCGATGAGCCTGTGCATGCGCCCCGACTCCGCCTCGATGCGCGCGAGGAAGAACTTGGCCTCGTCCGGATCCGCCTGCGCCGCCTCGGCGTTGGCATCGATGATGGCGATGGGGGTCTTCAGCTCGTGCGAGGCATCCGCGACAAAGCGGCGCTGCTTCTCGAAACTCTCTGCGGCAGGGCGCATGGCGCGGTTTGCGAAGGCCTGGCTGATGAGGTAGAACAGGGTAAGGACGCAGATGCCCACGATGCCCATCGAGAGGATGAGGCGGAGAAGGGTCGCGTCCGTGTCACCCACGTTCAGGTAGACGATGCTGAGACGCTCGCCCGCGAGCTGGGCGCGCTTGAAGAGCCAGTGGTTTTTGCCGAGGA
>JAITHG010000196.1 GCA_031280075.1 Eubacteriales Family XIII. Incertae Sedis bacterium
GGACACTTCCAACCACCTGGAAGGCGCTGCTGAATTTCCCGGTCAGCAGCCAACAGCCCAAGAAACTGATCAGCATCATGGAGACCCCCACCCACATCCTCGCGAACATGACGACGAGCAGGAGAAGGACACCTAGGATCCCGATCAGGAAGGGGTCGATATTCGTCATTGCGATACCCCCTTTCCCTTTTCGGGGATACCCACGCCCATCGGGATGAGCTTCCGTGAGAGAATGAAGCGAATCTCCACACAGACGACACCGAGCCCGCAAAGGATGAGCCCGAAGCCCGTGACGACCAAGAAGGGCCAGCGCGGGATGCTGAGGAACGAGGAGGACAGCACCATCTGGTAGGCGAGTACCGATTGCGAAAGCGCCGCCACGCCCGCGAAGACGTACATGGCAAAGGACAGGGCAAGAGTGATGTGGTCGATCCAAGGCAACACCTTCAGTACATCGATCTTGATCTGGGCATCTTTGACAGAGGTCTGTCCGATGCCCAGGAAGATTACGATGACGATGACGTTCACGACCAACTCGTTGCTGCCGACAAACGACCTTCCGATGTTTCTCATGAAGGCATCCGCTGCAACATAGACCATCATGAGGATCATGATGGCAGCGCTGACATAACCGAAGAAGCCGATGAACCTCCCCAAACCGCGCTCGAATTTTCCCAGTGCTGTCATGTCTTTGGTTCCTCTCCAGCAGGCGTTGGCGTTAGGCTACCTCTCCGAAATATTGCAGCATCTTCTCATACACAGCTTTGCCATCATATCCAGCAGCTTCACAGTCGGCGAACCACTGATCTAGGATCGGCTGCATCGCCTCCGCCCAAGGTTTGCGGTCATCGCCTTCGATGTAGAGGAATTCCTGTCCAGATGCCTCGCATTTTTGGATCGCCTCGTTGTAGGAAGCCGTATCCGCATCGATTACATAATTGGCACCCGTGATGAAGGCCTCTTTCAGGATCTGCTGGATGTCCTCCGGCAGACTTTCCCAGGTGTCCTTGTTGATGAAATACCCCATGCAGGGCATGGACAACCCGCTGCTCAACGGTTCGGATCCGAAGACCGTATGGGACTTCTGGATTTCGAAGAGCTGGAAGTTGTTGACGATCGCCCAGTGGCAGAACTGTGAATCCACATTGCCCAGCTTCATCCCATTGTAATATTCTCCGGAATCCAGTTCGACCGCCGTGCCGCCGAGCTGGTTTGTGAGCTGTCCCAGCAGCCCGTGCGCTTCGACTTTGAGCCCCTTGAGGTCGTCGATGGTCTTCACGGACTTCATGCCATGGAGATTGTAGCCCCCGAGGACGTAAGGATAGAGCCAGATCACGTTGGCGTTCTTCGTCATCTCCTCCTGCAGTTCCGGGATCTCCTCCAGCATCCTCACGTACACCTCCTGCACCTTCTTCCGGTCGCCGGGCATTTCTGATTGGATCAGCGCATTGAAGACCTGGTTCAATACCGCAACGGAGGCGATCTGTGTAGCCTCACAGGGGGACATGTCTATGACACCGGTCTTCAGCGATGCCATCGTGTCCTCTTTGGAGACGAAGGTGCCGGAGAAGTAGCTTTCGAACTTTAGCCGCCCTTCGGACTTCTCTTCGGCGTATTTGATCGCCTCAAGGACTGCCTGCCCCGGCGGAATGCTCTCTGAGGCATAGTAGCTGAGGACAATCTCGTAGACTTTCTCGTCTGCCCCGCCTTCCGCTGCAGGAGCATCCGCACCTTCCGACCCGTCGTCTGTCGCAGGCGGCGAGCTGCTGCCCGTGCAGGCAGAGAGGCTGATGACCAACAGGGCAGAGACCAGGATGACGAACCATTTCTTTCTCATTGACTTTTCCTCCTTCAATCATGACTGCTTACAGCATATATGCGGCGTGGAACCCATCGTGCACTGCCTGGAAAATATTGTGGGGTCTTCTGACATCGCCGATGAAGTGGACGTCTTCCGCCACACCCGCAAACGACGTGCACAGCTCTGCCCTAGCTGCAAGACCGAGCGCCAGGACGACGGTATCGCAGGGGATGAGGATTTCCTGCCAGTTCTTGTCCAGCACGACCGCCCCTTCAGACGTGACACGAACCAGCTTTACTTCTGTGACGAACTTCGTCCCGAGTTCCTTGTTAAGGAAGACACCGCCGCGTGGTCCTTCCTTCCCGAACTCGCTTTCTGCCATCATGTCGATCACGGTGACCTCCTTGCCCGCCTGCGCCAGGGCAAGTGCGCTCTCAAGCCCTGAAAGCCCGCCGCCTGCCATCACGACACGTTTGCCCGTCGCTTTTGCGCCAGCGTCCACGTCGCCCACCCATGCGACCATTTCGGGACGCTCCGAGGGGATGGCAGGCAGGACCGGGACGGCGCCGCCCGCGACGATGACCGCATCGAAGCCTTCTGCGGCTACCGCCTCCGGCAGCGCCTCCGTCCGCAGCTTCACCTCGACCTGGGAGGCCGCCTGCACTTGGCGGATCTGCCAGTCCATGAACCGGCGCAGATCGTCCTTGAACGACAGGGCAGATGCCACCACCATGTTCCCGCCGAGGCGATCCTTGCTTTCGTACAGCGTGACCTCATGCCCTCGCTCCGCAGCGGTCTGCGCCGCCTGCATTCCCGCAGGACCGCCCCCGACCACTGCCACGCGTCGCCTGCGTGCAGGCGGGGGCACAAAGCCATATTGATACTCGATCTCGCGCCCGACAACCGGATTGACGGAGCAACGGATCGGATGCGCCCTCTCCCCTGTCCACCGGATGCAGGTCATGCACCGGATGCAGGGTCTGATGTCGTCTTCCTGCCCTTTGCGAGCCTTGTTCGCAAAGGCGTGGTCGGCAAGCTGCGCGCGGATCATCGCCACCACGTCCGCCTTGCCTTCCGCGATGATCGCCTCCGCCATGACGGGGTCATTGATTGAGCCGACCGTCGTGACGGGGATGTCCAACTGTTTCTTGAATGCCTCCGCATAGTGGACATTCACACCGTGCTCTATGTAGGGCGGTTGCATCTGATAGATCGTCAGCAGGGGATCCTGCAGGGTACAGACGGACACGTGGCAAAGATCCACCTTGTCCTGCACCCGTTTCATCACTTCGACCATCTCCTCCGGGTGCAGTCCTCCCGGCAGCAACTCGTCGGCGCTGATCCGCGTTTCGATAATAAAATCATTACCGACTTTGGAACGGATGGCGGAGAGCACCTCGTCGAAGAAACGCATCCTGTTTTCCAGGCTCCCACCATAATTGTCATCCCGGTGGTTCGTGAACGGGGAGAGGAACTGGGCGATCAGATGACCGTGCCCTGAATGCAGCATCCCCATCTGAAAACCCGCGTTTTTCAATTGAAGAAAGGCGTTTGCAAACCCTTCGGTGACATCCTCGATGTCTGCCAGCGTCATCCGCATCACAGGCACGCGCCTCCGCCCTGCCCCCTTTGCAGTCCGATCCTCCCGGATCGTGAACTGCGGGGATGGCGAAATGGCAGGTAGACCACTGCTGATGATCTGGCTTCCGTTGTGGTTCACTTCCACCGATGCCATCGCGCCGTACTTGTGGATGGACTCGGCGAGTTCGCACAGCCCCGCATGCACGCGCCTGTCCCCGAGGTTCAGCTGGAACCTATGCCCCGCCGCGTGCTCGAAGTCGATGGCGGATTCTCCAACAGTGACGATCCCTGCCCCGCCCTCTGCGATCGACTGATAATACGCTATCATCCGGCGCGTTACATGACCATCGCCCGTCGCAAGCATGTGGCATCCGGGCGAAAGTTCTATCCTGTTTTTGATGACGGTGTTCCTGATTTTGAGGGGGGAAAACAAATGGGGAAATCTCTGCTCCATGGCTTCCTGCACACCTTTCTTGGACTTGATCGGCTTCTGCGAAACTTGCTTCAGTATACTCTCTATTCCAGTCACCGCTTTATGAAAGGGGTTTCATAGTGGAACTATACCATGTCTGGGCGCAATTGGCAAATGATTTTTATGGGCTGAAATGCCAGTGCTTGGCACCGTTCGAAGGACAGTGCCCGTCCGTTCATAGAAACGCTTTCACAAACTGCTTGACGTTCTCGGACTACTTCCCATACAATGGCTTTGTCAGGAGTGTCACGGAAGCCTGTGGCAGGAAGGAGAGAGCACATGAACGAACTATCGGGTAGGTGTGCCGTCGTCAGCGGTGCCACCTCGGGCATTGGTCGGATGCAGTCCATCATGCTGGCTGCGGAGGGTGCCTGCGTCGTCTGCGTGGGGCGCGACGAGGCGCGCATGACAGAGGTCGTGGACGAGATCAACAGAGCGGGCGGAACGGCGCTTCCCTGCGTCGGCAGCATCACAGAGGAAGATACTGCCCTGCATGCGGCGCAGGCGGCGAGGGAGGCATGCGGGCGGATCGACATCCTCTGTGCGACGGCGGGTGTCTTTGATGCATTCACCCCTTCCCACGAACTGAGCGCTGCGCAATGGGACTACTATATGGACACGAATGTCAAGGGCGTGTTTCTGCTCACGAACGCCGTGCTGCCAGACATGCTGGCGCAGGAAAGCGGCTCCATCATCATCATGTCTTCCATCGCAGGGCTGACGGGCAACTCCGGCGGCGCTGCCTACACCGCCTCGAAGCACGCCCTGACCGGCTATACGAAGCAGCTTTGCATCGACTATGCGGCGAAGGGCATCCGCGCAAACGCCATCTGCGCGGGTTCCGTGCTGTCTCCCATCCTCGAGGGCATCTTCACGCAGTTCCCGCACGAACGCGAGAAGGTGCTCGAGACGATCCCCGCAAAACGCATCGGCACTACGGAGGACATCGGGCACCTGACGGTCTTTCTCGCGAGCGACAAGGCTGCCTGGATCAACGGCTCCATCATCTCGGCGGACGGCGGGCGCAGCGCGTTCGGCTGACGCGGTGCACCACCGCTCGCCGCCGTGATCCACGCCAGACTGTCGTCAACGTAAATGATTGACTGAAATGAAGGAAGCAAGAGAGAAGGTACGTACAACCAGAACTCGTACAACCAGAATACGTACAACCAGAAAGAGAGGAATGGGTACATGAAGAAGAATCGGACAATGCGCGGAAGAATCGCCGTCATCGTGCTTGCACTGCTGCTCGCAGCCCTGGCGGCGCTATCCGGCTGCGGCGGCACAGACGAAAGCGGCGACAGCAGCGGGACGGACGGCGGAGGCGGCGGCACGGACAGTGTGGATGAGACGGTCTACACCCTGAAGATGAACGTCCACACGCCGGACAACATCCCTCCGAGCCTTGCCACGAAGATGGGCTGCGACAAAGCGACAGAGCTGTCGGACGGACGGCTTCAGTTCGAGATCTATTACAGCGGAAACTACGTCGCCTATCTCGATACGCTCATGGGGTTGTCCGACCACACCATCGACATGGCGATGATCGACGCGACGATGATTGCAGGCTCGTACACGCTCAACCAGGTGTTCTCAAAGCCGCTCAAGACTGCTATTCCCGACCGTATCACCAACTCCAAGGCATACCGCGCCCTGCTCGCGGCTACACCGGAGCTGAACGCTGAACTCGAGAAAGACGGCCTCCACTGGGTCAGCGTCGGATCGCTTGCAGGCTACAACATCCACATGAAGAACAAGGAGATCCAGAAGCCGGA
>JAITHG010000213.1 GCA_031280075.1 Eubacteriales Family XIII. Incertae Sedis bacterium
CTAGGGCATGGCCCCGGGGACGGGCGCATCCGTGACAGCTTTGCTTTGGCGAAGGAGGCAGGGCTGAAATACACATTCCGCGAGATCCGCCTGCCGAGGGCGCACCCCAACACTGCCCACATCGAGCTATGGGGCGAGAGCGGTGCCACATGTACAGTCGTCGGTGCGTCCATCGGCGGTGGCAACATCAGCATCCAGCAGATCAACGGCATGGACACGGCGTTTTCCGGGGACAACGACACCTTGATCGTATTGCACCACGATGTCCCCGGCGCGATCGCCGGTGTGACCGCCATCGCCGCAGACTCGGGCGTGAACATCTGCAATTTCAGGCTGTCCCGCCAGAACAAGGGCGGCAGGGCGGTCATGACCATCGAGGTGGACGGCATAGGGGCGGAGGGCATGCTGGCATCGCTGAAACAGGCGCAAAGCGTGATCGATGTGGTCTTCCTCGAGGCGAATGGAGGGCATCATGTTTGACTACCATTCCATTGAGGCACTGGTGCGCGCGGCAATCGATCAGGACACGAAGGTGTCGAGGGTCGTCCTCGCCGACCAGGTGGAGGCGCTTGGGGAAAGCGAGAAGGATATTCTCGCCCGCATGCGGACGCGGCTGGCGGTGATGCGCGACTCCGTCGAAGGGGGGCTTGCCAATCATGCACGCTCCTTCAGCGGACTCAGCGGGGGAGACGGTGCGCGTCTGCAGGTCTATGCGGGGCTTGGCGCGGACGGCGGCAGTCCGCCGGGAGGACCGCTGAGCGGCGGGCTCGGGGCTCGGGCGCTCAGCTACGCTGTGGCGGTGTCGGAGCACAACGCTGCCATGGGGAAGATCGTCGCGGCACCGACTGCGGGCTCGTGCGGCATCCTCCCTGCCGCCTTGCTGTCCATGCTGGATGTCCGGGGCGCGCGTGAGGAGGATGCGCTGCTGGCGATGGTCACAGCGGGCGCGATCGGTCTTGTCATTGCCACCGAGGCATCGATCGCTGGGTCTGAGGGGGGCTGTCAGGCAGAGTGCGGCAGCGCGGCCGCCATGGCGGCTGCGGCGCTCGTGGAGATGTCCGGAGGCACGCCGGAGATGGTGGCTGATGCCTGTGCCATCGCATTGAAAAACCTGATGGGGCTTGTCTGCGACCCTGTGGCAGGGTTGGTGGAAGCTCCCTGCGTCAAGCGGAACGCAGGAGGCGTGATCTGTGCCATCGCTGCTGCAGACCTTGCCCTGGCAGGTGTCCGGAGCGTGATCCCAGTGGACGAGGTCGTGGGAGCCATGCGCGAAGTGGGCGAGGCGATGCCGGCCGCGTTACGAGAGACGGCTCTGGGTGGGCTCGCTGCCACACCCACAGGGCAGGCCGTGAAGGACAGGGTTTTCGGGACGACGTCCTGACGGTTGGTTATAAGGCATATAATAGGTTGCTGAGGAGGGGTTGTGGTGCAGTTGTATGCATGAAACGGAGGGTTGTTATGTGCAATTATTACAAGAAAATTCCCGCTGTCGTTCTCGTCTGCGTGCTTGCCTTGGGCGCCGTCCTCGGTCTGCAGCATCCGCCTGTGCCCGCCGCTGCCGCCACCACCACCCCGACGCAGACGCAGGTGATGCGTGCGAACGCCACATCCGCCTGGGTGTCGCAGGCGCAGCCTCGGCAAAACGTCTTTACGCAAATCGATCTCACGAAGCTGCAGGTTGGGCGGGACGCGAAGGGCAAGAACAGCACCGCGCTGGTTCGTTTTGACCTGCCGGCGGGTGTCCGCCCGGCGGATGTCGTGTCCGCGACCCTCATCCTGACGCGGAAGGAGGGCGACAAGGGCGTGCTCAAGCTCGGGCGCATGAAGGATGTCTGGCTCTATGGATCCGTATGCTGGCGCGATGTGTCCGGGCGCGTCGCCTACGCCAAGAATCCGCCCACGTCGGGCGAGGACAAAGATGGACGCTATCGCTTCGACGTGACGGGCACTGTCCAAGGCTGGCTCGGCAGCAAGACCGACAACTGCGGCTTCGCCATCAGCGCCGCCAGCGGGACAAAGAAGGGGCAGCTGACCCAGATCGTGTCCGCGCAGCCCTTCTCGGAGGACAAGAAGAACGCGCCCGCGTTAAAGGTCGTCTACAAGAAGCGCACGCCAGGCACGCAGTACGGCAGGTTTGGCTACACGCGGCAGACGGCCGTCGGGCTCAACTGCATGACCTACGCCTTGCGGGACAAGGACGGAATCATCGCTGAGGATCTGGGGCTGGATTCAAAGACGCTCGAAAACGCCTATCGGGACAAAGGTCTGAATGCCGCGCTTTCCTACGTCAAGGGGCGGTGCTTCGCCTATATCGAGGCGCACAAAAAGGCGCTGGGCATCACGTCCGTCCGCGTGCTGTCAAGCCCGTCGGACAAGATCGATGCCAAGAAAGAATACGTGGCAGCACTGCGGATCGGCTTCTCCTTCGCCCGCACGGAGCCGCTCTTCGGGGATATGGAGGCGATGGATCTGTTCGACTACCATTTCCAGATGCGCCTCGACGACGGACGCTGGGCGGAGAAACTCCCGACGGGTCCCTCGCGCATCGTCCCCGGGTCGAATCCCGACTTCCGGGTCGCAAAGTACCCGTGGGACGGCACGTTCGCCTGGGGCGGCGCGAAGTTCACGGCCTTCTACACGAGCAAGGCGGTCTACTTCGCCGTGGAGAAAAACACGGACGCATTCACCTCGCACAAGAAGACCGAGGCGGCTATTTCATAAAGACCTTCCCCGCCGAGAACGCCTTCCCCGCGACCTCGCCCGGCAACAGGTATTCCATCGAATCGGGGACGTAGCTGAGGATGCCGAGCGCGTGCCAGTCCACGCGTCCCTTCTCGTCCAGGCATTCCTCGTCCGCCTTGATGTCCTTGATCTCTCCGATGAACAGCGTGTGCGTTCCGAGGTCGAGGCGCTCCGTGAGCACGCATTCGAGCGCGACAGGGAATTCCTCGAGGATGGGCGCGTGAACGAATTCGCCCGGCACGGCGGTCAGACCGGTCGCGGCGAGTTTGTCCGCGTTTCGTCCGGAAACGATACCGAAATAGTCCGCCTCCGCCAAGTATCTCTGCGGCGGCAGGTTGACCGTGAACGCCTTCTCGCGCAGGATGTTCTCGTAGCTGTAGCGGCTTGCGCGGATGGAGATCGCGACGGAGGCGGGCTCCGATGCCGCGATGCCCGCCCAGGCGATGGCGGTCATGTCTGCCTGCCCCTCCGCGTCGTATGTCCCGACGATGTAGACGGGGGTCGGAAACGCGAGGGGCTGGCTGCCGATGCTCTTCTTCATAGAGGACTCCTTCCTGATGACGCACGGGCGACCCGCAAGAGCCGCCCGTGTCAAACTGTGTCAAGTCAACATATTGACGCGACAGCTTCAGCCCTCGACCCAGTGCGAGGCATCCACGCCGCAGACGGCGCAATCCACTTCCGGCTTCTCGTCCTGTTCGATTTCGTACCCGCAGATGTCGCAAACCCACTTCATAGCATATCCCTCCGTAATGATTCTACAATGGCGACGGTTTTCTTTTCAAAATCTATTATACCCGAACACCCCCCAAAAGTCATGTGCCCTCAGGTGCCCCGCTTATGTTACAATTGAATAAAGAGAATGCACAGGCAAGCCGTGTAGAGGCAGGCGATGCGCGCCACAGGCGCAGGATCGGCATCCTGGCCGACGGACGGAAGACGAGAGGAGAACGACCATGGAAGAAAACATCAAGAACGCGCTTGAGAACATCAGACCCTACCTGCAGCGTGACGGTGGGGATGTCGAGTACGTGGACTATACGGAGGACAAGGTCGTCAAGGTGCGCCTGCTCGGGCACTGCGCGGGCTGCCCGCATGCCCAGGCGACCATCAAGGGTGGCATCGAGCGCCTCCTGAAGGAGGAGTACCCCGAGATCAACTGCGTGGAAGCGGTGAGCTGAGGCAGCGCCGCAGATGGACTTTCTGGAGCGCATTGAAGAACAGCGCGACGAGCTCGTCAGGATGCTGCGCGAGCTCGTCGCTTTTCCGAGCGTGCAGGGCGACCCGAACGAGGGCGCGCCCTTCGGCGTGGGTGTCCGGCAGGCGTAGGACTACAGGCGCGCGCGCGCCGAGGCGGACGGCTTCGGCTTTGCGGATGCGGACGGCTGGGGCGGGCACATCGAGTGGGCGGGCGCGCTGCGCGACGACGCAGGTGAGATCGTCGCGTCTGCAGACGAGACGCTCGGCATCCCCGTGCACCTCGATGTTGTGCCGGCAGGCGAAGGGTGGCACTTCGACCCCTTTGGCGGCGAGGTCGCGGAAGGTCGCGTCTACGGGCGCGGGACGACGGACAACAAGGGTGCGGTCTGCGCCGTCTACATGGCGCTGAAGGCGCTGAAGGAATGCGGCATCGAGCCTGCGAAGAACATCCGCCTCATCCTGGGGCTGGACGAGGAGACAGGCTGGCGCGGCATGGGCAAATACCTCGAGTCCTGCGGCGCGCCGAGCTTTGGCTTCTCCCCGGACGCAGATTTCCCAGCCATCCACGGCGAGATGGGCATCCTC
>JAITHG010000273.1 GCA_031280075.1 Eubacteriales Family XIII. Incertae Sedis bacterium
CTGCAGGTTTGTGAGGGCGGCGGCGGCGTTGAACGCCTCCCCGTCGTGGAAGGTGACACCCTCCCGGAGATGGAAGGTCCAAGTCTTCCCGTCCTTGCTCATCTCCCACGACTCGGCGAGCCCCGGTACCTGCCGGAAGTCCGCGTCAAGCTCGATGAGTGCGTTGTAGGCGAGGATCTGGGCATCGTCGAGCATCCCGTTTGCAGGGTCGAAGCTGCCGAGGTCGAACTGGTCTCCAATGATCAGCTCTTGCGCGGGTGCCTCTTCTGATGCCTCGTTCGACGCGGGCGGGTCGCCCGTCTGCCCCTGGGGCTCCTTTGGCGTGCAGGCGGCAAGCATGCACAGACACAGCACGATGGAAAGAACAAGCGATAGGGTTGCCTTGAATTTCATTTTCGTCTCCTTCTAAAGTAATACTGCCTTCAGCCGCCGCATCGGGGGTTCCAGCCAGCATATATTCTGGCAGAACGGCAGGCTGTCGATGGTTCTTGCGGGAGTTTCCGCCTACTGATGCCCCCGGCTGTAATCCTGGAAGCAGTCCATGCAGACCATCTTGCCTCCCTGCATGCGCATTCTATGCTCCGGTGCCCGCTCCCCGCACTGTGCGCAGGTGACGGACGCGAACAGGCGCGCCTCCTGCGGCATGGGGAACGACGGCTCGGAAAAGTCGAACAGCTCGCCCAAGGGGGCATCCAAAATGTGGGTCTGGTAGTCGCCCGGACTCATGCTGTCCGGCTTCGTCGCCTTGAAATACACGCGGAGGCACTTCCCGTCCCTGCGGTTCCAGAAGCTGAACGCCAGCTTGCCCGTCCCGCGATAGATGAGGTTGCCCTTGCCGAACGTGCAGCCGAGGATGGCCTGCACGGCATCCACACAGCAGGCATCGTTTTCCGTCACGCAGACGACCTCCTCGTCCGCGGATGCCTCCGCCAGCCCCAGTCGCCCCATGGCGGCCTCGCTCGCCCGCACGCCGATCGCAAGCCCCGGGCATTCGTGCCCGTGGAGGGCGCACGCCCTGTCCCAATGCACTTGGTTCATTTTGCACCTCGCCTTTCTGTATCCTTCTCGTGCCGACAGCCCCGCGCGCCACAGGCGGACTCCACGGGAACAGCACGTCAAAACATGCACGTTTCACTTTACAGTACGCTATGCAGGGATACAAGCCTCCGGGGGGGATAGAATTTTGGAATCGAAACTTTAAGGAGATGCCCTGGCGGGGGATAACCGGGGAAACGCTCGGGAAGCAACCTTCAAAAAAAGGACGGGTGACCATTGACAGGCACGTCCCGCTCCTATATGATGGAGGCAGTCGCGTCACGAAGGCGCAAGATCAGTACGCAATCCAAGTCCGGTTTCAATAATACCATGAAGGTATTGGGGATGGCGAAGCCTCCTGTATTATCGTTATGGTATTTTTATAATTGGGAGGAATGAAAAATGGCATGTTTTGTTGTTCCGGGAACGGAAGCGATCGTGACCACCATCATGCAGAAGGCGGTGGCATCCAAGGCGAAGAGGAATGGCTCGCCCTTAGCGGATGGCGAGCAGACGGATGACGGGGGAGCAGTCCGGATTCCGTTTGCAAGAAAACTGAGATGGCTGAACAACCTGCTCTGGGGCGGCAGCGCCCTGCTCGCGTTTGAGCATGTGTGGCACGGAGAGGTCACGCCGTGGTTCCCCTTCCTGACAGCAGCAGCCGATCAGGCAGATACGGCGGAGATGTTGCACGAAATGGCGACGGCAGGTGTCTCCATGGCAGTCATCGTGACCGTCGTCTGGCTGGGATTGGTGGTCGGTGTCGGCGCGATGGAGAAGAGGGAACTCCGCGCGCGTCAGGCTGCGGGCTGAGGAGGTGATCCATGACACTGCTCACCACGGTATTTGCGGCCATCGCCGCCACAATCGTTTGGTACAGGAACGCGCCGGAGAACGACATGAAGCTCGGTGTCCTGTCCCTGATGTACTGGGGCGCATCGCTGATGTGGCTCATCGACGCGATCTTCGAATACGCAGAGCTGAAGGCGGAGTTCTTCACGCCTGCGCCGACCGACATGCTGAACGATTTTTACCTCGGTCTGTCCGTCGTGGCGCTCGGACTGATCATCTGGCTCGTCATCCTGCTGATCAAGGATCCGAGGGGGGTGGTGCGGACTGCCCTGTTCAAAAAGGGCAGGAGCTGAGCCAAATCCGTGATTGTTCACAACAGATCGCAAATATTGCTCCGGCAGCTAAACATTGGACACAAAGCGGTGTGCCGGACGGCGCGGCTGTCCAAGGTTTAGCTGTCGGAGCAATAATCAATAGACCTACGATCACGGCGATGCTAGCATAGAATACGTTGGCAGTAGGAGAAGGATGTCGAAAGCGTAGGTGTAAAAATGCGGATAGCAGTGGTAGACGGGCAAGGCGGCGGGATCGGGAGGGCGATCGTGGAACGGCTCCGAGCCGAACTGGGCGAACGCATCAAGATACTCGCGCTCGGCACAAACGCCCTTGCCACCTCGCTCATGCTGAAGGCCGGTGCCGACGAAGGTGCCTCCGGGGAGAACGCCATCGTGGTGAACGCGCCGAAAGTCGATGTTATCGTCGGCAGCGTGGCGATCCTCGCCGCCAATGCCATGCTCGGAGAGTTGACACCACGGATGACGGAGGCGATTGCGAACAGCCCCGCCATCAAGCTCCTGCTACCGCTCAACCGGTGCAGGCTCCTCGTGGTCGGCACCCGGACAGAACCCCTGCCGGTATACATCGACGAGCTCGCGCAGTTCGTCAAGGAACTGCTGGAGGGCAAGAAGAACCTGTGAACCTGCGCACCGCCAGAAGGCCGGCTCGCCCCGGTCTTTTTTTGGGGCTGCAAGCCCGATAGGGCAGGCATGAGACGGATGGTGAAGGATAAAAGATGAGGGAGGTTTGGACATGAAAAAGACTAAGGGCAGAGTATTGCTCACAATATTGCTGTCGATCGTGATGCTGGCAACATTCCTGCCAAGCACAGCCAGCGCGGCGGGGACGGAACCGCCGCTGATGGACGGGATCTACCAGATCGACTCCGCAGACGAGCTGGCATGGTTTGCAGAACAGGTGAACATCGGGAATACTGACATCGACTGCATCCTGACAGGGGATGTCAATCTGTCAGGGACGGTTTGGACACCCATCGGCACACCTGCCAACGAATTCGCAGGCATCTTCAACGGGGACGGGAAGACAGTCTCCAACCTTAGCATAACAGGCACCGGCAAATCCCAGCAGGGGTTCTTTGCCAACATCGGTTCGGACGGTCTCGTCAAGAACCTGTCGCTCAGCAACCTGACGATCAGCCTTGCCGGAACGAGCAACTATGTCGGCGGCATCGCTGCCAACAGCAAAGGGCGGATCGTGAACTGCACGGTGGGCGGGAGCATTGCCGCTGCACAGCGCGTCGGCGGAATCGTCGCATCGGCAAAGCCGGGTTCCGTGGTCGCCTATTGCACGAACAACGCCGCCCTGTCCTCCAGTGCGTCATCCGCCTATATCGGCGGCATCGCAGGCGAGTTTTGCGGACGCATCGAGTACTGCGCCAATACGGGCAGCATCTCGGTAACAGCAAACAATGCGTCCTTGACCGTATCCGGCGCGGGAGGCATTGCGGGGGCGAAATATTCGTCGGGGGCGACGGAGCACACCATCGACAACTGCTACAACGCGGGCAATGTGAGCGTTCCAACGCCGATGTTGAATACGGGCTACCGGGGCGGTCTGCTGGGCGTGGGAGCTGCAGGCAGTGCCACCGTACCGCTGGCGATCCGCAACAGCTTCAATGTTGGTGCGGTCACACCGACCGACACCGGAAACATGCGCGGGGCGATTGCACCCGGATTCACGGCATACGCGAGCTTGGAAAACCTGCACTTTCTCGAGGGTAGCTGTGACAAGGCGCTTGGAGCCTACGCGGGGGGCGATGCCGATGTCACGCCCCATACCGCTGTCGCCTTCGCGGACGGGACAGTCCTTGCAGCGCTTCCTGCCGCCACATGGCAGCAAGGCGCCTCCTTTCCCGTCCTCAAGCCGTTTATCGACGACGGGCGTTATGACCCCGGCTATACGCCCGATCCTGAGCCGCTAGGCGACTACACTATAACAGACGAGGACGGCTTGTTCGACGCTGCCGCAGAGATCAACGCGGATGCCGCCGCGAACAACCGGAGCTACGAAGGCACGATCACGTTGGTTGCCGACATCGACCTGGGCGGCGAAAGCTGGATACCGATCCAGCGATTTGCAGGGATGTTCGACGGAGCAGGGCATACGGTCAGCGAGCTGACGATCCAGCGCCCGGATTATGACCCGAACGTCAGCGCGACGAACTACGGCGGCATCTTCGAGGTTCTGGAGCAGGGGGCGACCGTCCAGAACGTGGTGCTCAGCGACGTGTTCATCCAGGCGGGGAATACTGCCTATGTCGGTGCAGTGGCAGGAATCAACCGGGGCGGCATGATCGAGAAAGTGGTCGTCACAGGGGAGATTTATGCCCGCTCCAACGTGGGCGGCATCGTTGGCGTGCATGAGGGCGGCACCCTATCGCAATGCGGCAGCACCGCTGACATTGAGGCTGCAAATCCATGGGGCAGCAATGCGGGCGGCATTGCCGGGACGATCGGCAAGACGAGCGGGGTTGGCACCGGGACGGCCGAGGCGACCGATGTTTACGCCCTCGGATCCGTCAGCGGGCAGAACAGCTACGTCGGCGGGCTGTTCGGGCAGATCCGCGGGGATGGGGGTAGCGGTGTCGCGGTCTCCGTGGCGAACGGCTACAGCCTCGGCGAGATCCACAGCACCTATGAAAATGGTCTGTATGGGGCGATCGCCGGCAGTGCCGTGAACGCTTCGGTGTCGAACATCTATTATTCGGGGGCTGGCGACGGAATCTACCAGGCGAGCGGCGGGACGCTCAGCGTCGCGGCAAAGATGCGCGGGGAATTCGCGGACGGGACGGTGCTGGCGCTGCTGAACGCGGGCGCTGCCGAACCAACCTGGAAACAAGGTGCCGCTTCACCCATCCTCGGCTTTGAGGCGGATCAGCCCCCTGCCCAGTACACTGTCTCCTTGACTGCGGACGAATACGGCACTGCGGTGCAGAGCGGGGACGGCACGTATGCGGTCGGAGCGACCGTCACGCTCACGGCGACGCTGAAAAACGATTTTAGCCACTATGTCTTCGTCGGCTGGCACGACGCAGACGATCTGCTCGTCAGCAGCAGCGCGGAGTACTCCTTCGAAATCTTTGGGAATGCCGCCCTGCACGCCAAATTCACCCCGAACACGGATCCGGCGCAGAGCTGGTATGACCCTGCTTTGCCCGAATATACGCTGAAGACGGCGGATCAGCTCATCTATTTTGCACAGCTCGTCAATACAGGCGTGGACTTTGCCGGGAAGACTGTCAAGTTGGGACCTTTCGACGCAGCCACCAGCGAGGAGGAAATCGACTACGGGCTGGTCGGCAGCGTCTTCGACCTGCGCGGCAAAGAATGGCAGGGCATCGGCACGGCAGCGGGCAAGCCCTTTGCGGGGACATTCATCGGCAAAAGCGCCAAGGGCGGCACCTTCCCCATCACCCTGCCCGATGCCTCGTCGGTCGGTCTCTTCGGGACGCTCGCGCCGTCAGGGACGGTGATGCTGACGACCGTCAAGGGCGACATCGAAAACGCGTCCGGCCATGTCGGCGGAATCGTCGCGCACAACAATGGAGAAGTGAACACCTGTGTGTTTGAAGGCAGCATCCTGCGGCATTTCGCGGGTGACGGCGACATCGGCTACGTCGGCGGCGTGGTCGGCTACAATTATGGCGCGTCTGTGACGAACTGCCTCAACAGAGGCAACGTCACCTTCGCGGGCGGCGGCAACGAGAACACCGCCGTAGGCGGTGTGGTCGGCTATTCCGTGGGCGGCACCGCACTCGTCGAGAAGTGCGAGAACAGCGGAACGGTGAAGGGTTGGCAATCCGTCGGCGGCATCGTCGGGAAGCTGGTCAGTTCCAAAGGCACGCTGGAGGTAGCGGCGGATCCGGACGACTATGCGAAGTACACGGCCGGCATCCGCGAGAGCAAGAACACAGGAAACGTCATCGGGCGCGGCGATGTGGGCGGCATCGCAGGGCTGTCATTTGACTCGGCGGTCAGCGCCTGCCAAAATGCCGGTCCTGGCACGGTCGTCTCTGACCCGGGCGCGTCCGGCATTGTCTCCCGCCTCGGCGGCATCGTCGGCTAC
>JAITHG010000309.1 GCA_031280075.1 Eubacteriales Family XIII. Incertae Sedis bacterium
CTCCAACTTCGGCAACATGTTCTCGGTGCTCGTCGCCAGCGCCTTCCTGCCCTTCCTGCCGATGATGCCCATCCACATCCTGCTGCTGGGTCTGATCTACGATGCCTCCTGCGCCGCCATGCCTTGGGACAACGTGGACGCAACCTTCCTTGCAAAGCCGCGCAGCTGGGACGCGTCCTCCATCGGGAAGTTCATGGGCTGGATCGGGCCGACGAGCTCGGTCTTCGACATCACGACCTACCTGGTGCTGTACTTCCTGGTTTGCCCCGCCGTCTGCGGTGGGCAGACCTTCCACGAAATCGCAGATCCGGCGCTCCGGGCACAGTTCATCGCCGTGTTCCAGGCGGGCTGGTTCGTCGAGTCCATGTGGACGCAGACCTTCGTCATCCACATGTTGCGCACGCAGAAGCTTCCCTTCATCCAGAGCCGCGCTTCCGCGCCGGTCACGCTGCTGACCCTCGCGGGCATCGCCCTGCTGACCGCCATCCCGTTCACTCCGCAAGGCGCCGCCTTGGGGCTCGCGCCCCTGCCGCCCGCCTTCTTCGCCTGGCTCGCGGCAACCGTCCTCGCGTACATGCTCCTTGTGACGCTGGCAAAAAAGCTCTTCGTCCGCCGCTACGGGGAGCTGCTGTGAAGGATGCCGCTCCCTTATTTGAAGGATTGCAGGAAATATGCGATAATTATTGTAATTACCTACTTTGTTTGTCCCGGAGCGGCGCAGTCGCTGTTGGCACCGGGGCACGATGGACTGCGGACTGCACAGAGTGAAAGGACACGAGAATGACGACGGACAGGGACAATGGCACCTATGTGAACCCGCTGACGGCGCGCTACGCGAGCAGGGGGATGGCGCGCATATTCTCCCCGGACGTGAAGTTCTCGACCTGGCGCAGGCTCTGGATCGCGCTGGCGGAGGCGGAGCAGGCGCTCGGGCTGCCGATCACGGACGAGCAGCTGGACGACCTGCGGCGCTTCGAGACGGACATCAACTACGCGGAGGCAGAGGCACAGGAGAAGAAGGTCCGGCATGATGTCATGGCGCATGTGCACGCCTACGGGCTGCAGGCGGTGAAGGCTGCGCCCATCATCCACCTCGGGGCGACCTCCGCCTACGTGGGCGACAACACCGACATCATCCAGATGCGGGATGCCCTCAGGCTGCTGGCGGACAAGCTCCTGCGGCTCATGGCGCAGCTCGCGGGCTTCGCCATGGAGTACCGGGCGCTCCCGACGCTCGGCTTCACGCACTTCCAGCCCGCGCAGCTCGTGACGGTCGGAAAGCGCGCCGCGCTGTGGCTGCAGGATTTCTATTATGATTACCAAGATGTGGCAGCGCTCGCGGAGGGGCTGCCGCTGCTCGGTGTGAAGGGGACGACCGGGACGCAGGCGAGCTTCCTCGCGCTCTTTGAGGGCGACCACGGAAAAGTCCGCAGGCTGGAAGGCATGGTCTGCGAGAAGCTGGGCTTTTCCCAGGTCGTCGCGGTGTCCGGGCAGACCTACACGCGCAAGTTCGACAGCAAGGTGCTGTCCGTGCTTTCGGGCATCGCGCAGTCCGCGTCGAAGATGTCGAACGACCTGCGGCTCCTGCAGCACCTGAAGGAGGTCGAGGAACCCTTCGAGAAGGGGCAGATCGGCAGCTCCGCAATGGCGTACAAGCGCAACCCCATGCGTAGCGAGCGCGTGGGTTCGTTGGCGCGCTACATCCTCGGTGTCAGCACCGTGCCGCCCATGACGGAATCGACGCAGTGGTTCGAACGGACGCTCGACGACAGCGCCAACCGGCGCATCGTCATCCCCGAGGCATTCATGGCGGCGGATGCCATCCTCGACATCCTGCGCAACGTCACGGATCCGGAGAACGGGCTCGTCGTGCATCCGGAGGTCATCCGGCAGCACATCCTCGCGGAGCTGCCCTTCATGGCGACGGAGAACATCCTCATGGATGCCGTGAAGAAAGGCGGCGACCGGCAGGTGCTGCACGAGGTCATCCGCGTGCACAGCCAGGCGGCGGCGGCGCGCGTCAAGGACGAAGGTCTGCCGAACGACCTGCTCGAACGGCTCGCGACCGACCCTGCCGTCCCGCTGTCAAGTGAAGAGATTGACGCTCTGCTCGAGCCCTCGCTCTATACGGGGCGCAGCGCGGAGCAGACGGAGGAATTTGTCCGGGAGGTGGTTCTGCCGCTCACGGAGGGCATCGAAGGAACAGAAAAGGTGGAGCTGAACGTATGAGCAGAGCAGGGCAGATTCTGGGGCAGAGCAGGAAGATCGTGCTGAAGATCGGCAGCAATGTGCTGACGGGGAAGAACGGCAGCATGGATCTGTCGGTCATGCAGGACATCACGGATCAGGTCAGCGCGCTCACGCGGGAAGGCAAGCGCGTCGTGGTCGTCTCGTCCGGCGCGCAGATCGCGGGTGTCCGCGCCATCAGCATGTGGAACCGGCACAAGGACATCAACTACAAGCAGGCGCTCTGCGCCATCGGGCAGGTCGAGCTGATGCTCGCCTACAAGTCGTGCTTCGCGAAGAACGACATCACCGTCGGGCAGCTGCTCCTGACCCGCCACGATTTTTCGGGAAACACGAGCATGCTGCACATTCGCAACACGCTCTTCACCCTGCTCGACGAGGGGGTCGTGCCCATCATCAACGAGAACGACAGCGTGGGCATCGAGGAATTCACGCTCGGCGACAACGACTATCTGGCGGCGCTGACTGCCAACCTGTGGAGCGCCGACCTACTCGTGCTCATGAGCGACATCGACGGGGTCTTCGACCATTCTCCGAAGGAGCGGGCGGACGCGAAGCTCATCCGCGAGGTGGACGACATCGCGCGGCTGCGGGAGGACATCGAGATCACCGGCATGAGCGACTACGGGACGGGAGGCATGGCATCCAAGATAGACGCGGCGGAGGAAGTGGGGCGCTTCGGAACCCCCGTGCTCCTCGTCAACGGAAAACAGGCGGGCGTCCTGCACAGCATCGCTGCGGGCGAGGAGACGGGGACGGTCTTCCTGCCGGAACGGAGGGATAGGACATGAAACTGGGAGTGCTTGGCGCCGGGAACATGGGCGGCGCGCTGATCTGCGGGTTTGCAGAGGACTGGCAGGGCAGGGATCCGATTCTCGTCTTCGACCTGGATGCGGAAAAAGTGGCATCCGTCGCCGCGCAGGCAGGTGGTGTGGTGTGCGCGGCAGAGAGCCTGGAAGCGCTCGTTCGGGACTCGGACTGCGTGCTGATCGCCCTGAAGCCGAACGCCTTCGACACCGTCGTCCCGCAGATCGCAGCTGCCGCAGCCGCCGCGGGCGGGGGGCAGCGGGTGGTCGTCTCCATCGCGGCAGGCATCAGCATCGCGTGGCTGCAGGGCATCCTCGGCGCGGACAGCAAGGTCGTGCGCGCCATGCCCAACACGCCCGCCATGGTCGGCGCGGGCATGTCCGCGCTCGCGCGCAGCGGCAGCGTCACAGACGCGGAATTCGCAGCCGTCATTCGGCTCTTCGCATCGGTCGGCAGGGCGCTCGCCGTGGATGAGGGCGACATGGATGCCGTCATCGGCATCAGCGGCAGCAGCCCCGCCTACGCCTACATGTTCCTGCAGGCTCTCATCGAGGCAGGCGTGGCGCACGGGCTGGATGCCGGCACGGCGCGGGAGCTCGCCGCGCAGGCGACGCTTGGGGCGGCGATGATGCTGCAGGGCACGGAGACAGACCCTGAACAACTGCGCATCAACGTGTGCAGCCCCGGCGGGACGACGATCGAGGCCGTCCAGGTGCTGGAGGCGAGGGGATTCATGGACATCGTCAAAGAGGCTGTTGACGCCTGCGTGGCGAAGGCCGGGAAGATGACACGGTAACATTCGGCAGAGGGATTATGGTTTTTGAAGAAAAGACACTGGAAAGCGAAATCCTGTACAGCGGCAGGATCCTGACCCTCCGCAGGGACAGGGTGACGACGAGCGCGGGCGCATCCACGCGGGAGATCGTTGTGCACGGCGGAGGCATCGTCATCGCCGCCGTGCTGGAAGACGGGCGCATCCCGATGGTGCGGCAGTTCCGAAAGGCGGCGGAGCAGACCGTGCTCGAGCTGCCTGCAGGCAAGCTCGAGGCAGGGGAAGACCCTACAGAGGCGGCTCTGCGCGAGCTTCGGGAGGAGACCGGCTACTCGGCCGGGCGCATCACCGAGCTGACGGCGGCCTATTCCTCCATCGGGTACTCGACCGAATTGCTCCGGATCTACTTGGCGGAGGATTTGACACCGGGCGAGACAGACCCAGATCCAGGCGAGTCCCTCGAGGTCGTTCTGCTGCCCCTCGAAGAGATCTTCGGCATGGCGGTGCGCGGCGAGCTGGTCGACCTCAAGACGATCGCCGCCGTCCTGCTCGTGAATGAGAGGCTGCAGCGGGGGGGCGGGGCATGAGGGTGCCGCTTCGCATCTTTTTCGCCGCCTGCGTGGCAGTGGTGCTCGTGGTGGTGGTCGCCCTGTCGGGGACGAGGCAAAGCACGTCCCGCGACCTCTCCACGAAGCCGGAACGCAGCCAGGCACCGGCAGGCTACGATGCCTTCGAGGCAGCTTCGGACGCGACGTTCGCAAAGGCGATCGCCGACCAGGTCAGCGCGCTCGGCAATGACCCCGAGACGGGGGGACGCACGGCGGGCAGCCCTGCCGAGCGGGAGGCGGCACAGCTCCTCGAGCAGACGATGAAGGACATCGGGCTGCAAAACGTGACGGTGGACGAGGTTTCTGCCGACAGCTGGGTGTTCAAGGGCGCGAGCCTCTCCTTCATCGGGGCGGACGGGGAGACACAGCACGCCACGCTCGGCGGCTACCAGACAGATCTCGTCGTGAACGGCAGATCCTTCCCGGTCATGGATCTCGGGCGCGGCACGGCGGCAGACTATAAGGGGAAGGACGTGCGGGACAAGCTCGTCCTCATCGATGTCGACATGGAAAACGACTGGTGGATCAATTATCCCGCCATGCAGGCGAAGCAGATGGGCGCGAAGGCGGTGCTCGCCGTCGGTGTCATGGCGGCGCCGGGCAGGGATCGGCTGGTCAGCCAGGACATCTGCGGACCAGCCGATGCCCCCGTGCTCTCCATCAGCGAGGGCGACGCGGCGCGCATCCGCGAGGCGCTCCGCGCGAACGGGCGAGGGAAGGGCAAGGCGCGCCAGATCAACGCGACCCTGTATGCGGACAGCCGCGTCGGCGAGGGCGACACCACGCAGAATGTCTGGGGGGAAATTCCGGGCAACACAGACGATGTCATCCTGTTCACGGCACACTACGACGGATACTACCATGCCTTCTTTGACGACGCGATCGGGGTCGGGTTGATCCTGGACATGGCGAAGTCCTTCGTCGAGAGCGGGTATGTCCCCGAAAAGACCCTGCGCTTCATCGTGCACGGCGCGGAAGAGTGGGGGAAGGCGGACAGCGAGGCAGACTGGGCGATCGGTGCCTGGCGGCAGGTCTCTGAGGCAAGACCGGACTGGCCCGGGAAGATCTTCGCCCTCGTCAACCTAGACAGCGCCTACCCCCTCGCGCCGATGCAGAGCTTTTCGCTCAGCGTCCCCTATGAACTGCGGAATTTTGCAGGGCAGGCGGTCAGCGCCTTTGGCGACCGGTCTGCGTTGCGCATCGACGCGGATGGCGAGCTGCCGAGCCCATACCGGGAGGACTTTTCGTATAATGCCCTCGGTGTCCCGACCTTTGCAAGCGAAGGCGGAGAGGGGGATGAGGAATACTTTGCCTCCATGTACCACAGCAGCATGGACACGAGCGAGGTGGGGGGCTTCAGCGAGGATGCCGCCAAGGGCATCATGCGCTTCTTCGGCTTCACGACCTTCCTGCTCGACCGCACCCCCGTCCGCCCGCTGACATTCTCGCCGCGCATCGAGGCGCTCCAGGCGACGGTGGATGCGGCGGAGGAAGCGGGGCTTCGCGTCGATCCGCATCTCTCGGCGAACATCGAGCGGGCTGGGATCGCTGCCACCGCCATCGACGGGATCGTCCGAG
>JAITHG010000315.1 GCA_031280075.1 Eubacteriales Family XIII. Incertae Sedis bacterium
CCGGCGTGAAACCAAGCTCGGCAAAACGCGGGATGAAGAAGCCGGGGTATACGACCAGGGACATGCCGCAGATGCCGAAGATGAGCATGTGCGCCCAGGCCTCCTTGTGCCGGATGACGTGCAGGATGTTGATCCTGTCCACATGCTCGTCGTGCTCGAGCACCTCAGGTGGAGGTGCGACGACCGCGCCATCCGGAAAGCAGCCGATGTCCTCGGGCTTCGAGCGGACGATGAACATTCCGAGGATGCCGGTGGCGGCGACGATGCAGGCGATGATCATCATGGTCGGCGTGAAGCCGATGCTCCCGGTGCCCGCCGTCAGGTACTGCGTGCTCGTCGCATTGCCGATGGGGGATATGAGGGTGACGATGCCCAGCGCCGTGCCCCGCCAGCTTCTGAACCAGTTCTTGACAAGTGAAAAGGTTGACATCAGGACACCAAGCCCGATGCCGGGGATGAGGAGCATGCCGATGCTGAATGTGGTGTAGGAGAAATGCGTCGCTACGAGCATCTCGGAAAGCCCATAGAGGAAGATAGAACAGCAGAAGACGATCTTGGGACCGAACTTGATGGTGAGCCAGCCGACGATCAGCGGCACGGGCAGCGCGACGAGGCGCCCGATCGCGCCGGGGTCTGTGACTTGATCCGGAGTCCAGCCGATGGATGTGAAGTATGGGATAAGTACGTTGAGCTGGTCGGTGGCAAACACAGGGAAGAAATACTCCCCGATGAGCCAGAGGATAAATGCGGGAATCATGAATCGGAAGAACTTTCCGCTCCTTTGTTGTTTTTCTTCCAGTGTCATCAGAAAAACCTCCTCTCCTTTCTATTCCTCGTTCCTGTCATAACCAAGGCGGGGCGCTTGCCTGCAAGAACGCCTGCAAGCCCGCCAAGCGCTGTGCAAGCGCTTCTACCGTCATTATATTTCCGGGAAGGGAAAAGAGAATTCAGCATTTGTTGATGTGCCTTCAAGTAATGCTGGATATAAAAATGCAGAAAGCTGGCACAAAGTTTGCCGCGCACTGCGGCGGCAAGGCTCAGCCATGCGATGCCCTGCCGCGCGTCTGCGGGAGACCGCCGCTCAGTAGACCGCCTTGTGGAACTCGCGCGCCAGCCGCTTGATGAGCAGCTTGAGCGTTGCGTCGTGCTTGCCGTTCTCGCTGAAGAGCAGCCAGACGGATTCGGACATCCCTGTCTCGTATGCCTTGAGCCTGCGCCCCGCAGTGATGTTGACGATGTTGGAATCGACGATGATGCCATAGCCGAGCTCCGCATAGGCGAAGGCGGCAGCGCGGTCGAATGCCCAGACGATGGATTCGGGCGTGAGCCCCCAGGTTGAGATGTCGTGTTCGATGCGCAGCCTGTGCGCAAGGCTGTCCTCCCCATCGAGGACGTCCGAGATGAAGGGCAGGTGCATGAAATCCCCGAAGGTCGCCTGATCTGTCGCGTTCGGGTTGGAAGCGGCGACCATGAGGTAGAGGGGATGGGAGGACAGCTCCTTCTTCCCGCAATTCAGGTTGTCCGGGATGAAGCGGTCGAGGATGACGACGGCATCCACCTCATTGCGCCGGAAGTCCTCGACGAGAAGGGAGGGCGGCACGCAGACGACATCGATGCTCAGGTCAGGCTGGATTTCTCGCATGGAGGCGATCGCATCGATGACGGGCGCGATGCTGATGAAGCTCTGGCAACCGAGGCGGATGCGCTCAGCGTCGTCCCCCTCGATCTGCAGACGAATCTGCGCCAGCCGCTCGTCGTGCTGCCGGTACAGATCCTTGTAGAGGTTGTAATAGAGCCGTCCCGCCGCCGTCAGCCCGACGGAGCGCGTCGTCCGGATGAAGAGCTGCGTCTCCAGATCCTCCTCCAGCATGGCGATGCAGCGGCTCACCGCCTGCTGCGACATGTACATCTGCTTCGCGGTCTTCGTGTAGCTGAGCGTCTCCGCGAGCGTCAGGAATGCCCTGATGTTGTTGTCTTGAAACAAAGCCGACCTCCAGGCATCTTCTGCTGTCACCTATACCGATTTGGCTTGACCCGTCCAAGGGCAATAAAATCATTTTAGCACGGGCTGCCGGTTATGATGTAATTATTCTTACATATGATATGTTGTCGTGCCAACATTTCATGGGAGAGGGCATTTTTTCGGATTTACACAAATTTGTAGTTAATACGCACTTGTGCGCCTTATTTACCAGCGTTTGTTGTGTTTCTGCCGCTCCCGATCACCAATATGCCCCACCCTTGTGGTAAGATAGCGTTACTGAGTCAGGCGCATTCGCGCTGATCAATTGGATGAGAAGGGGGCTCGCACCGCAGAGACATCGCGGTCGGCGGGATTCTAGTGGAATGGAGGTTGGAGCAAGTGGCGACAAAACCGATTGATATCAAAACCGACAGGCGTGTCATCAAGGCAGCGGGGCTGCAGGGACCCATCAGCGGACCGCCCACCTGGGTCGATTCGGACAAGGACGGCAAGGTCATCCGCGTCAGGCCCTTCCATTACGATGAGATCATAGACTGGGAGAAGAAAAGACCGTGGAAACTCGAAGCGCGCGGCAGCGTGTTCGAGCCGCCGAAGCGCACGGTGCACGGCGCGTTCTACCTCGGCTACAAGAAGCGCGTCTATTCGCCAAACCGCGTGAAGTACCCGTTGAAGCGCGTGGACTGGGATCCCGCCGGGGAGCGCAACCCGCAAAATCGTGGCAAGAGCGGCTACGTGCGCATCAGCTGGGACGAGGCGACGCAGCTCATCGCGGACGAGCTTCTGCGCGTGAAGGAGAAGTACGGCATGTCCGCTGTGCTCTCGGAGGCAGACATGCACGGCGAGGGCAAGCACGTCGCGCCGAGCCACGGCTGCGCAAACCGTCTGCTGTCCCTGCTCGGCGGCTATACGATCCAGATGCGCAATATGGACAGCTGGGAAGGCTGGGCGTGGGGCTCGAAGAATGTCTGGGGCGGGGAGCCGGTGGGCGAGATGGAGCCGGCCGGGAACCTCTGGCCGGACATCGCGGAGCACTGCGATGCCCTGCTGTTCTGGGCGGGCGATCCTGAAGTCACGCCGATGGGCTTCGACGGCTATATGGCGAGCCGGTTGAGCCAGTGGCTGCACAACATCGGCATCAAGTTCATCTACGTGGACCCGGCACTGAACTACTCCGGCTGCTACCTCGCGGACAAGTGGATCCCCGTTCTGCCCAACACGGACGCGGCGCTCTACCTTGCGGTCGCCTACGTGTGGCTCATGGAGGGGACTTACGAGAAAGAATACGTCGAGACGCACGCCGTCGGCGCGGAGGAATTCTTCCGTTATGTGCGCGGCGAGGTCGATGGCGAGGCGAAGACACCGAAGTGGGCAGCGGAAAAATGCGGTGTTCCGGAGTATACCATCAAGGCGCTTGCCCGCTACTGGGGCAAGAAGGTCATCAGCGTCACCATCGGGAACGGGGGACCGGGCATCCGCGGACCGTTTTCCAGCGAACCGGCGCGCCTGCAGTCCATCCTGCTCGGCATGCGCGGGCTGGGCGGTCCCGGCGTGCATCAGGTCAAATGGCTGGAATGGGGCATCTTTTCGAAAAACCTCCCCTTGCCCTACCAGGGGGAGACCGACCCGAAGATCCCGAATCGCGCCCATGCCGTGCCCCCGCCCGGCACGTCCGAAGCCTTCGCGATGGAGGACATGGAGGGGCGCATCAAGGACATCGAGGCGCGCATGCTCGCCTTGGGCGAGGGCATCGACCGTGAAAAGCTGGTCGCCGACCTCGACATGCTGCGCGAACTGACAAAGCCTTCGGAGATCCCGCCTGCCCAGTCCATCCCCAAGTGCATGGTGCACGATGCCATCTTGGACGGGCATGTGGAATGGTACGGTCTTAGGACTTTCTGCGGACCCGACTTCGAGCAGTGGGAGAAGCACGAGTTTCCGGCGCAGGGCTGCTCCGAACTCCACATGGTCTGGACGGACTCCCCCTGCATGGTGACTTGCTGGAACGATGGCTTCCGCTTCGTGAAGGCGCTGCGCAGCGAGAAGATCGAGTGCGTCGTGGCACAGCATCCCTGGCTCGAGAACGACTGCTACCTCGCGGACATCATCCTGCCCGTCGCGACGAAGTTCGAGATGGAGGACATCTGCGAGGACTTCAACGGCGGCATCTTCGAGTCGGTCTTCCGCGAGGGGCAGGCGTGCCCGCCCGTCGGCGAGTCGAAGCACGACTTCGATTGTGTGGCAGAGGTCGCCCGGAAGCTCGGCGACGATTATTACAAGGCATACACGAACGACGAACTGCCGCTCGAGCGTCTGATCGAGCTGTTCTGGCTCTGCAGCAATGTGTCGCACCTCGACCGGGAGGACGAGTTCCACAGCAAGGGCATCTTTGTCATCCCGCCCGTGGAGGGCATCGAGAAACTGCCTGCCGGACTGCGTGAATTCTACGAGGATCCGGGAAAGAGCCCGCTCTCGACGCCGACCGGCAAGCTGGAATTCACGTCGACGAAGATCAAGGAGCACTTCCCGGACGACGAGGAAAGGCCTCCTTACCCGAAGTGGATCGAGAAGAGCGATCTGCACGACGAGCGCCTAGGCGGCGAGCGCGCGAAGACCTACCCGCTGCTCTGCATGTCCAACCACGGGCGCTGGCGCTTCCACGCCCAGCTCGACGACCACACGTGGAACCGCGAGGTCAGCCTCATGAAGATGCGGGCGGCGGACGGCTACCAATACGAGTCCGCTTGGATCAATCCGCGCACGGCGGCGGCGAAGGGCATTGCGCACGGAGATGTCATCAAGGTGTTCAACGAGCGCGGCATCGTGCTCTGCGCCGCCTTCCTGACGGAGCGGCTCATGGAGGACGTGGTATACGTAGACCACGGCTCGCGCTTCGACCCCATCGATCCGGAGAGCGTGGATCGCGGCGGTGCGATCAACCTGATCACGCCGACCGCCATCATTTCGAAGACAGCCACCGGCATGGTCGTCAGCGGCTTCCTCGTGGACGTGGCAAAGGTTCAGGACGCGGAGATGGCAGAGTGGAAGAAGAAATTCCCGGAGGCGTTCGCCCGCAAGGTGGACGAGGATGCCGGGGTGTGCCTAGAGGGCTGGCTGCAAGGATGATGGCGACATAGGCAGGATGCACTGGGCTTGACAGCAAGGAAATGGATGGAGGAACGGAAACATGGCAAAGGTTTTTACAGTAGATGTGTCAAGGTGCAATGGCTGCTACACCTGTCAGATTGTCTGCAAGGACGAGCACGTGGACAACGACTGGACTCCCTACGCGAAGCCCCAGCCGGAGACGGGGCAGTTTTGGGTGAAGCTGCGCGAGACTGTCCGCGGCTCGGTGCCGAAGGTGAAGTCGCACTACATCCCGGAGTACTGCAACCACTGCGGGAAGCCCGCCTGCCTCGCGGCATGCAGCGTGGGCGCGATCGAAAAACGCCCGGACGGGCTGGTGCTGATCGACCCGGAGACGTGCACGGGCTGCGATGCCTGCGTGGATGCCTGCCCTTATGGTGCGATCTATAAAAATGAAACGCTTGGCATCTGCCAGAAGTGCACAGGCTGTGCCCACCTGCTCGACGCGGGCGAAAAACTCCCGCGCTGCGTGGAGGCATGCCCGACGGATGCCCTCTGCTTCGGCGAAGAGGCAGACCTGCAGGACTTCCTCGTCGGCGCGACGGTGCGGCAGCCCGAGACAGGGCTCGCCCCGAAGGTCTATTACCGCAACATCCCCGGCGAGTTCATCGCAGGCACGCTCTTCGACCCGGAAGAGATGGAAGTCGTCATCGGTGCCCGCGTCCGCGCCACGAACGGCGGCAAGACGTGGGAGGCTGTGACGGACGACTTCGGCGACTTCTGGATCAAGGATCTCGCGCCGGGCAAGTACGACGTGGTGGTCGAGGCGAAAGGCTTCGCGTACAAGACGTTCAAGGAGGTGGATGCGACCGAGAGCTGCAATCTTGGGGATATCGCGCTGGTGCGGGCGTAGGGGCAACGATAACGAAGCCCCCCCCCACATCACAGGCATTATCGCCGCCTTGCGAGTCCTTGTGCGAATGCGTCCATCATCTTCGTCACGTCGCTCGCTTCGTACAACACATCTCGCATCCGGTTGTCGATTTTTGTCAAGATGCCCGCATCCACCAGTGTGTCGATCGCATTCCGCGCCGCTGGGTCTGTGATGCCGAGTGCGGATACGGCAAACTTTGCGTCGACCACTGGCTGTATTAACAGCACATCTGCCAAGCGCCATGCCGCCGCGCCTTTTCTCGCGTGGATTTTTTCTGCCCAGACTGTTCGCAGCGCTTCAATCCACCCCACCGTCTTTCGCCCGACATCCACAGCTTCAATAGCCGCTTTGCATATCTGCTCTGTGATGAGGGAAAGATCTCCATCGCGATATGCCTCGAGCGCACGAAAATAGCTTTTCACATCCGCAAGCAAGCCCGCAGAAATGGGCAGCGCACTCTTCCGAATCAGGCCCGCTTCGTGCATCATGATGTGGATAAG
>JAITHG010000010.1 GCA_031280075.1 Eubacteriales Family XIII. Incertae Sedis bacterium
CGTAGCTGGCGGGGGGATCGGTGGGATGCAAGCAGCCTTGACAGCCGCCGCGCGCGGGCACAGCGTCCTCCTGTGTGAGAAAGGGGAGCGGCTCGGCGGCATCCTGATGATCGAAGAGGGTGTGCCTTTCAAGCAGAAGCTCACCCGTTATATCGAATCCCAGAAAAGGAAGATAGACCGAGCCGGGATAGATGTCCGGCTGAGGACGGAGGTCACGCCAGCCTTTGCGCGTTCCATCGCACCGGATGTGATCATCGCGGCACTGGGTGCAGAGCCCATCCGCCCGCCCATCGAAGGGCTAGACAGCGCGAACGTGCTCGGAGTGGAAGAAGTCTATCAGAACCCATCTGCCGTGAAAGGCACTGTCGCGATCATCGGGGGCGGGCTTGTCGGCATAGAGCTTGCCATCTGGCTTGCCGACAAGGGGCATGAAGTGATAGTCGTGGAGATGCTGCCCTACACGGCGGCGATCCCGCCTGCGGGGAACACATCCGAGCTGCTGAGTGACTCGGGGCAGATCCGCCCAGGCTTCAACATCTTCCACGGGCACGCCCTGCACAACCAACTCCGCCGCCTTGAAAGCCTGGAGGTTTTTGTTTCGACGAAGGTGTTGGCGATACAGGACGGGACAATCGACGTGGCGCAGGGCGGAGAGACGCGGGCGATCCTCGCGGACACTGTCGTGCACGCAGTCGGTCTGCGCCCCAGGTGTGAGGCTGCGCTGGCGCTTTGCGACTGTGCTCCGGAGTTTTTCCAGATCGGGGACTGCCTCTCACCGGCGACGATCATGGAGGCGACGCAGGCGGGCTGGCAGGCGGCTAGGGACATCGGGAGGATATAGGGAAGGAGAAGCAAAGATGCAAATCAACGGCATGGAAGTTACGAGGGACTGGCTGGTTCAGCGGCTGGAATACGCGCCGTATAGGAGCGCAGAGAAGGTATACGTCGACAAGACCATCGATGTTGCCCTGGAATACGGGTTTTGTGCCATCACCTTGCCCGCACCGGAAAGTCTGGCCTATGCGGCAGAACGTCTTTCCGGGACGGGCATCCGGCTCTGCACCGTCTTCGACCATCCGGTAGGATTCGCCTCTTCGGCAACCCGCGAGGCGATGGCAAAGGAGGCGGTGCGGCTCGGCGCGCGGGGTGCTGACGTGATGCCGAACATCACGGCTGTCAAGACGCGGGACTGGCAGGCGGTCACGGAGAGCATCCGCGTCATCGTAGAGACGGTGGGACCGGATTTTGAGACGAAGGTGTTCACCGACTGCAACGGGGATCCCGACGAGATGTACGGGATGGCAGAGTGCATCCAGACGGCAGGGGCGACGCATTGCAAGACATACGATGCCAACGGCATCGGTGTCCCCATAAGCCGCATCGCCGATCTGCGGCGACGGCTCTCGCATGCCAAGCTCAAGGCATCCGGCAACGGGAAGCACTGGTCCGGCATCATTGCGCTGGGTGCCTTCGCCGCAGGCGCGGATCTGATCAGCGGGTCGAACATGCCGCAGATCGTCGAGGAGCTTCCCTATGTCGAACAGATTTATCGTTCCGTTATGTTTTGAAGGACGATGCAGTGGATGCACATCCAAATTGACAGGCGTTCCAGACAAGCGTAGGACGGGGGCATCGGCATGAGCGAACAATATCTGGCAGGCGTGGATTTCGGGACGACGGGCAGCCGGACGGTGATTTACGACCTGAAGGGGAACGAGGTGGGAGTCGGCTATGCGGAAAACCCGGTCAGCCATCCAGCGCCTGGCGCATACGAGTATGACGGTGCGCTTGCGACCAGGACGCTCCACCGCACTACGGCGGAGGCGATCCGCAGCAGCGGCGTACACCCCCGGGACATTGCCGTCGTCTGCTTCTCAGCCATCCGAGGGTGTTTCGGGCTCTACGACCAGGAGGACGCGTTTGTCCATCCTCTGATTCTCTGGCCCGACACGCGCGGCACGGAGACTGCGCACTGGATGCAGGGGCGGCTTGCGGATGTCGGGCTTGCGCCGGAAGATGTCTATGACAGGACTGGCTTCCCCTTTTTTACCGGCTTTACGGCAACCAGGATTCTTTGGTTCCGGGACGCGTTCCCGGAAAAATGGGAGCGGGTGCGGAAGATCGGCTCCCTGCAGACGGTGGTGCAGAAGGCATACGGCGGGCACAGCGGTCTGGACGACGCAGAGGATGCAGGATGGTTTCAGCAGTTCGATTGGAAGACGCAGAAGCCCATCCCTGAAATACAGCAGGCATGGGGTCTTGCCCCCGGTCTCTTTGCGGACTTTGTGCCAGCCGGTACGCTGGTCGGGAAGGTGTCCAGGGAAGCGGCAGAGGCGACCGGGCTGGTGGAGGGCACGCCGCTGGCATGCGGCATTGGCGACCAGCAGTGCACGCTCCTCGGCACGGGCAGCGTCGATCCGGGGGTCATCTCGATCTATTCCGGTACCTGTGGCGTGGTCGTGGCACGGACGCATGCGTTTACGCCGGATCCGTCGAGGATCCTCAACGTTTGCGGCTCGGCAGGCGGCGAGTGGGAGCTCGAAGGGACGACGACAGGGATGGGGGGCAATTACCGCTGGCTGCGGGATGTCCTGGGGCAGGACGAGATGCGCCTTGCTGCCGGGCGCGGTTGCAGCGTCTACGAGATCTTGAACGAGGAAGCGGCGCAGTCTCCGCCCGGCAGTAGGGGGCTGCTGTTCCTGCCCTATCTAAGCGGGGCGGATACACCGAAGCTCGACCGCTACGCGCGCGGCGGCTTCCTCGGCGCAAACTACCAGCACAGGAAGCCCGACTTCATCCGCGCCTTGATCGAGGGGAGCACCTTCGAGCTGAAGACGGTCATGGACGTGCTGCGGAAGACAGGCATTCCGGTTGAGTCGTTCCGTTTCAGCGGCGGCGGCGCGCAGTCTGCGCTGTGGAACCAGATGGTTGCCGATGTCTTCGATGTCCCGGTCACAAATGTGGCAGCGCCGGAGGCGACCGCGCTCGGGGCAGCCATCATCGGCGGGGCAGCCATCGGGCTGTTCGAGGATGTCAAGGAAGCGTCCAGGCAGATGGTTCAGACGACGGATCGCTGGGAGCCGGATCGGGAGCATGTCAAGGTCTATGCGGAGCGCTTCGACCTGCACCAGGAATGCTACCGCGCCCTGCGGGACAGCGGCATCTTTGCCAAACTGAGCAGCACGGAGCGCGCGCTGTGACGGACTTGACAAAGTAGGATCAGACGTACTCCCCGCCGTCCACGACCAGCACCTGCCCGACCGTGTGGGCAGACTTTTCCGAGGCAAACCAAAAGATCGCCTCGGCGACCTCCTCCGGTTTGGCATAGCGACCGTCCGGGATGCCCCCTTCGACCATCGCGCGAAACGCGGGGATGTCCTCCCCGAAGCCCGCCGAGGCTGCCGCAGCGTCCATCATCGGCGTGTCCACCGCGCCCGGTGCCACGATGTTCAGGCGGACACCGTAACTGATCGCTTCAAGGGCGACATTCTTCATGAAGCCGATCAGCGCATGCTTGGCCGCCACATAGGGCAGCAGGGGGCTGGCGTAGATCCCGGCTGTCGAGGCAACGGTAACTATGCTTCCGTGACCTTGATCCTTCATCTGTCGCAGTGCGTGCTTCGTCGCAAAGAAAGGTCCCAGCAGGTTGACGCGCAAGATGCCGAGCATCGCCTCCTCCGTGAGCTCGATGACCGGTGTGGCATCGCTGAGCCGCCCGGCATTGTTCACGAGGACATCGATGGAACCAAACTGCGCCGAGGCACGGCGGATCATGTCCGCGACGGATGCCTCGTCACCGATGTCAAGCACAAAGCCTGCCACGCGCCCGTCCGGCAGGGCGAGCGCATCCGTCAGCCTCTCGAGCTTCTCTGGCGAGGTGGACTGGAGCGCAAGGTTTGCGCCCGCGTCTGCGAATGCCTTCGCCGTAGCGCTGCCGATGCCTCCGGTCGCGCCCGTGATCAATACGTTTTTCCCTTGGAACATGTCGACCTCCTTCTCGCTCATCGCAATGGTGCGCACTTTGGGACAGGTGCGCCTACAAGCAGATTATAGTATTTCGTGAAAGCCCTTTCAAGTGTTTTCTCACTCTCCCCGATCGACGCGGGCTAACCGCCATCGTAAGTAACGACACCAGATACCAAGTATGTCAAGTGCTGGGAATATAAGGCAACAGCTTCACTGTTTTTTGGGTAAGGTTTGTGACGCGCAGACGGGGGAACCAGTTCAAGGCGCGCGTGTGACTGTTTCCCTCGCGGACTCCCCAGTCCTGTTTCGCAATGAGTTCTATACAGACCAATATGGTGAGTACGAAGTAATTTTTCCGAGAAGCCAAGTAATTGATGAAGAAAGCGGGCAGGAACTTCTACCGAGTATTCGTCTGCTATATGAGAAAGAGGATTATTTCAACCAGGAAGTTGGTATAGAAGGTTATTCTTTCATTTATAATGTGCCCATTAGGGGAATAGATATTACTCCGCGTGCCAAGATCGAGATCCTGCGCGTCAAGAACCACTATCCGTCCGAGGCTACAATTGTAGACGGAACTGCCCGGTATCGCTTGAAGATTTGGGGTTATATACAAAAGGTATTGACGGAATCGGCTGTGTCGCAAGGTGCCGCATGGGCAAGCATCCCCGACGAGGGGATGTTCACATACAACGTGCCGCCGGGTAGATACAAAGTCGCCTTTGCCCTCACGGACGCAAGCAATAGCACCTTCACCCAGGACGAAGCTTTCCGGTGGTGGGACGGTGCCACCACTGAAGAGGATGCCA
>JAITHG010000011.1 GCA_031280075.1 Eubacteriales Family XIII. Incertae Sedis bacterium
TCTTCGAATACCCTCGGAAGGCGGGATCTGCGAACGCCTTGTCGAGCAGCCCCTCCCCGGACGCACGCAACGGGACGACGATCTGCCCACGTGACTGAAAGACCTCGATGACGCGGTCAAGGCTGCTGCTGAACACGCCGTTCCCGGCCTTGGGGTTGTAGAAAAGCAGTACTTTTTCTGCCATGACCAGTCCCTCCCTGCTACTGGCTTATTTTCCCTGGATCGCCTCTGCGCGTGCGCGCACCTTCTCGTAGCTGTCCTGCGCCTGCGCGAGCCGCGCGCGCTCCGCCTGCACCACCGCTTCGGGAGCCTTGCTGACGAAACCCTCGTTGGCGAGCTTGCCCGAGATGCGTGCAATCTCGCCTTCGAGCCGCGCCTGTTCCTTCGCGAGGCGCTCCCGCTCCGCCGCGTAGTCGAGCAGGTCGTCAAGCGGGACGTAGAGCGTGAAGCCGTCCGTGACCGCCGTGGCACATTCGTCCGGGATGTCTGTAGGGGCATCCGTGCCGCCGACGACGCGGGTGAACAGCCCCGTCAGCCCTGCCAGCGGCGCGACGAGCCCCTGCACGGCGGTGAGCGCCTCCGCCTTCGCCGCATCGTCCGTCACGGCGTAGAGCGACAGCTTGCGCCCCTGCTGCGCCTCCGCCTCTGCGCGGATGTTGCGCACGGCGCGCACGACGTTCATCGCAAGCTCGACGCGCGCGTGGGCTGCCCGGAAGGACGGCGGAATGCTCTCTGCGTCCGTGTCCGCCCAGCGGTCGGCAATGAGCTTGCCCCCCTTTCCGAGATAGCCCCAGATCTCTTCTGTAAGGAAGGGCATGAAGGGGTGGAGCAGGCGCAGCAGCTCGGACAGGGTCTCGACGAGCACCGCGCGGCAGACCTCCTTGTCCGCCTCGTCCTCCCCGTAGAGGCGGGGCTTCGCGAACTCGATATACCAGTCGCAGAACGCATTCCAGATCAGCTCGTAGATCTTCTGCGTCGCGACCGACAGCTCGAAGTGCTCGAGGTTGCGCGTGATGTCCGCCGCCGCCTCGCGCACGGTCAGGAGCATCCACCTGTCCTCGTCGCGCAGGGCTGCCGTATCGATCTCCGCGAGCGGGCGGATGACGGGGGCATCGCCCTCCCCGAGGTTCATGAGCACGAAGCGGGACGCGTTCCACAGCTTGTTCGCGAAGTTGCGCGTAGACTCCACGTTCTTCATGATGAAGCGCATGTCGTTGCCGGCGGCGCTGCCGTTCAGCAGGAAGAAGCGCAGGGCATCCGCCCCATAGGCATCGATGACCTCCAGTGGATCCACGCCGTTCCCCAGGCTCTTGCTCATCTTCCGGCCCTGCTCGTCGCGCACCAGCCCGTGCACGAAGACGTGGCTGAACGGGCTTTCGCCCATCGTCTCCAGACCGGAGAACACCATGCGCACGACCCAGAAGAAGATGATGTCGTAGCCGGTCACAAGCACGCTCGTCGGATAGAAATACTCCAGATCCGGTGTCTTCTCCGGCCATCCCAGCGTCGAGACCGGCCAGAGCGCCGACGAGAACCAAGTGTCGAGCACGTCCTCGTCCTGCGTGAGCGCCGTGCCCCCGCAGGCTGGGCAGGCTGCAGGTGCCGACCGCGCCACCGCCACCTCCCCGCAGGCATCGCAGTACCAAGCGGGAATCCGGTGCCCCCACCAGAGCTGGCGGCTGATGCACCAGTCGCGGATCCCCTCAAGCCAGTGCAGGTAGGTCTTCTCGAAGCGCTCGGGCACATGGACGAGCGCCCCGCTCTGCGCCGCCTCGATGGCAGGGCGCGCCAGCGCCTCCATGCGCACGAACCACTGGTCGGAAATCATCGGCTCGACGACGGTGTCGCAACGGTAGCACCGTCCGGTCGGGATGACCACCTGCTCCGTCTTGACGAGGTATCCGCCTGCCTCGAGCGCCTTCACCCATTCCCTGCGGCAGTCCATGCGATCCATGCCCTCATACTGCCCTGCCTCCGCCGTCATCTTCGCGTCGAAGCCGATGCAGACGATGCGCGCCAGATCGTGGCGCTCGCCCACCTCGAAGTCGTTCGGGTCGTGCGCGGGCGTGATCTTCACTGCCCCCGTGCCCTTTTCCGGATCCGGGTATTCGTCGGCGACCACGGGGATCTCGCGCCCCACAAGCGGCAGGACGACCGTCTTTCCGATCATGTCTCGGTAGCGTGCATCCTCAGGGGAGACGGCGACGGCGGTGTCCCCGAACATCGTCTCCGGGCGCGAAGTCGCGACGACGATGCCCTCGCGACCGTCCGCCGCCGGATACCGAAAGTACCAGTACGTCCCGTCCACATCCCCATGCTCAACCTCCGCGTCCGACAGGGATGTCCCGCAGACGGGGCACCAGTTGATCATGCGGTTGCCCTTATAAATGAAGCCCTTTTCATAGAGCCGCACGAAGAACTCTGTGACCGCCTTCGACAGCCCCTCGTCCATCGTGAAGCGCTCCCTCGACCAGTCGCAGCTGTTGCCGAGGCGGCGCTGCTGCTCCGTGATGCGCCTGCCGTAGTGCTCCCGCCATTCCCAGGCGCGCTTCAGGAATTCCTCGCGCCCCAGCTCGTCCTTCGTCTTGCCCTCGCTCTGCAGGATCTCCTCCGCAACCTTGACCTCCGTCGCGATGCTCGCGTGATCCGTTCCCGGCAGCCAGAGCGCCGCGTAGCCTTGCATACGCCGCAGCCGCGTCAGCACATCCTGCAGCGTCTCGTCGAGGGCGTGCCCCATGTGCAGCTGCCCCGTGATGTTGGGCGGCGGCATGACGATCGTGAACGGCTTCTTCGCAGGGTCGATCTCCGCGCGGAAGTACCCGCCTTCCTCCCATTCGCGGTAGATGCGCGTCTCAAAGCTCTTTGGATCGTAATTCTTTTCGAGATTCCTCATGCCAGCTGCTCTCCTCCTGTCATCCTGTTCTATAGAATATAATAATTATTATCGACCGATCAAAGCGCGCACCGCGCCAAAACGTCCGGTGTCACGCCTGCCGAAACCGTAGCCGCTGCGCTCCGGGAGCAGCGTCAGCTTCGGGGAGAATACTGCGCCAAGCCCCTCAAGCACGGCGAGACCGGAGGGTGTCGTCATCTCCGTCGCCACGTCTGCCTCGATGACGATGGGGATGGCGCTCTTCTTCAGAATCTCCACCACTGCGGGCACGGGCACAGGGATCCAGCCGTGGGCAGTCTGGATCTGCCCGGTTCCGTCGTGCACGGCGCTCGTCAGGATGCGGGAGACACCGATCTGCCCAACCGCCGCGCAGATGGCGCAGATCGTGACGATCTGCTCGGTCCTGCCCACCTCGTGGAAGGCGACATCCTCCACCGCCGTCCCGTGGACTGCCGCCTCCGCCTCCGCGATGACGCGGTAGATGCGCAGGGCGCGCTGCCGGGCAGCCTCGTCCATGCCGCTCGCCTCGATGCGCGCGCGGATGGCGCGGTAGGAGGCGTGGGGGTCGTGGCTGTGGGCGTGGCTGTGGGCATGGTCGTGCGTGTGGGCTGCGTCATGGGGTGCGCCTGAGGCGTGGCTATGGTCGTGCGCATGGGGTGCGCCTGGGGCGTGGGCAGCGTGCCCGTCTGCGCCATGCATCGACACCGTGGCCTGGATGCCCGCAAAGCCGTTTTTGACGATGCGCTCCGCCTTCAAGTCGAAAGCTGGCAACTGCAGCCCGACCAGCGCTTCCTTGACCTGCCCGATGTCGGCACCCACGTCCACGAGCGCTCCGAGCAGCATGTCGCTGCTCACGCCGGAGGTGCAGTCGAAGTAGAGCGTCCTGCCCTTGCTAGCCGTACTATCCTTGCTGTCCATGTTATCCTTCCCTCCTTGGCATCTCCAGCAGCATGGACGCGAAATGTCCTGCACCGAAGCCGTTGTCGATGTTCATGACGCCGATGCCGAGGCTGCAGCTGCCGAGCATGGAGAAGAGCGGGGTCAACCCGCCCAGCGTCACGCCGTAGCCCACGGAGGTCGGCACCGCGATGACGGGCGCTTCCACCAACCCTGCGACGACGGATGCGAGCGCACCCTCCATTCCCGCAACGACGACGACGACGCTGCCGCGCCGGATGTCCCCGAGCTTGTCGAGCAGCCGGTGCAGACCTGCCACACCGACATCGTAAACCCGCTCCACGCGATGTCCGTACAGCTCCGCTGTCAGCGCTGCCTCCTCTGCGACGGGCACGTCCGCCGTCCCTGCGGTGACGACCGTGACGCAGCGAGGGTCGCCACCTTGCACGCCCGGGTCGTGCGGGCTGCCAATACCGCCAGCACTTGCGCCGACCGCGCGGACGACAATCATGCGCGCCGCCTCATGCCACTCGAGCGCAAGTCTGCGCGCATCCAGGAAGTCCGCGCCTAGCTGCTCCCGGACTGCCTCATAGTGTTCCCTGCTTGCCTTCGTCGCGAGGATGGGCAGCGCCGGTTCGTCCTGCCCGCACATGCGCCGCAGGATGCCCGCCGCCTGCGCGGGCGACTTCCCGAGACAGAACACCGCCTCCCCGTGCCCGGTGCGCAGGGCGCGGTTCAGGTCTATCTTCGCGTAGTCCATCTCCTCGTATGGCTGGAGCCGGATGCGCTCCGCCGCACCCTGCGGCGTGACCGTGCCCTCCGCGACCTGCCTGAGCAAATCTGCCAACTGTTGACTGTCCATGCATTCCTTTCTGTACTGTATGTGTTCCGCGTCGGCTTCCCGATGCCTGCCCGTCCCCTGCGCGGTACTGTGCCGCTCGCGACTGACCTGTTTCGATGCGGTGGGTGCCAGCAATTGCGTTGCTCTGACGCGATGGCTGCAGCTGCTGCCCTGCCCCGATGCGGCGATTACGTCAACGGCCGAGCCGCACCTTGCTGTTCGGCGGCGCGCACGACATGCTCCAGCAGGATGGGTGTCGTCATGGCACCGACGCCGCCGGGGACAGGTGTCAGATCTGCCACCAGACCGAGCGCTGCCTGTGCGTCCACGTCCCCGTACAGGTCGCCTGCCCCGTCCCTGTGGATGCCCACATCGACGACCGTCTGCCCCGCGCGCAGGTGCCGTGCCGTGATGCCGCTGCCCGCGCCGGAAGAGGCAAGCCCCGCACAGACGACGAGGATGTCCGCCGCCTTCGTGAACTGCGCCAGATCCTGTGTGCGCGTATGGCAGATGGTCACGGTGGCATGGCGCGCGAGCAGGAGTTGGCTGACGGGTCTGCCGATGACGGCGCTGCGCCCGACGACGACGGCATGCCGCCCTGCCACATCGATTGCATAATGGTCGAGCAGGCGCATGACGGATTCCGCCGTACAGGGGGCAAACGCCCTGCCCTCTGTCAACAGCCTGCCCTCATAGACGGCTGCCTGGGCACCTGGACCCATGCCGTCCACGTCCTTGCCCGCCGGGATCTCTGCGAGCGCCGCCGCTTCGTCCATGCCGTCCGGCAGCGGCAGGAA
Source organism: Eubacteriales Family XIII. Incertae Sedis bacterium (assembly GCA_031280075.1). The sequence goes on from JAITHG010000011.1 coordinate 5,429, forward strand.
GGGCAGGATGCCGTGCACGCTGCCATCCTCCGCAAGCGTGCGCAGCCTGCCTTGCAGCGCCTGCGCCCTTGCCTCCGTGTCGGCATCCGTGCCGGCATCCGT
>JAITHG010000046.1 GCA_031280075.1 Eubacteriales Family XIII. Incertae Sedis bacterium
GGATCCCCTTCGATTGCGAATTTTCTGCAAATGGCACGGAGATTGCGTAGTGTACTCTATGTCGCAGGATGCAAACGGGTAGGCTCCTGCGACCCGGCATTGCCGCCTGCAACAGGCAGGTGTAGAAAGAGAGGAGGTAAATCGCAGCTCCGCGCCGTACAAGGATGCTTCCGGCACAATGATGGAAGTGATCCAAAACCGCACTTTTTCACTTTTATGGAGGGTGAGATGGATAACAAGCTCAATATCAAATCCATGTTCGTCATCGCAGGAGCATATGCCTCCTACACGATCGGGGCAGGCTTTGCCTCCGGCAACGAAATCCTGCAATTCTTTGGCTCATGGGGACTGCCGTGGGCATTTCTCGCCATGATCGTCGGTCTTGTCTTCAATGCCTATTTCTGTGCCAGCGCCTACCGGGCGGGACAGCTTCAGAACTTCGCCAAGTCCCGGGATGTCTACGCCTACTACTGCGGGCCGTACATCGCCTGGGTCTTCGACATCTTCGTCATCCTGTTCGTTCTCGGCATCTTCGCGACGATGTTCACGGGTGCCGGGTCGATGGTCAACCAGTTCGTGGGGCTGCCGCAATGGGTCGGCTCCGTCATCGTGGGGGCAATCGCCGCCGTCACGGTCTTCGGCGGTCTGAAGATCGTCGAAAAGGTGCTCGGCTACGCCGGCATCGTCATCATCGGCTACGTCATCGTGCTGGGCATCGTCAGCCTGTTCCACCCGAGCTCTAGTTTCGAGCACGCGGCGGAAGTCGAGCAGCAGGTCGCGGAGGGGCACATCTGGCAGGCGGGCTTCTACGGTATCAGCAACTGGTGGTTCGACGGGCTCTGCTATGCGGGTGTCTGTCTGATCGTGTCCGTGCCGTTCATCGCGTCTTTGGGCAAATCGACGAAGGGGACGAAGGATGCTATAGGGACAGGCATCTTCTCAGGCATCTTCTTCTACTTGGGTGCCGGGCTTGTGGCAATCACGCTGCTGGCGAACTTCGATGCCGTCGTCGGCACCGATGGCAACATGCTGCCGATCCCGACGCTCGCAGCGATCCAGAAGCTCTTCCCGGCAATCGCCTGGACCTACATGGTCGTCCTCATCGCGGGGATCTACACGACGGTCACCGGCTATCTGTGGCTGCTGACCGACCGCGTGTTCGGCTCAAAGCCTAGCATCAAGAGCCGCATCTTCGCGGCGGTGCTGATGGTCATCGGCATTGTGCTCGGTTCGGTACTGCCGTTCAGTTGGCTCGTCAACATGCTGTACCCGCTGTCCGGCTTCGCGGGCATCCTCTTCGGTGTGTTCATGTTGGTCAAGGACATCCGCATGAAGGTCGCCAAAAAAGAAGCTGCGTAAGCAAATTTCCGGTTCGGGGCGATGTGATTCATCGCCCCCCTCCTTTGATGCGCCGCCGCAACAAGCGCGGCTGCCCTGATGATGATCGGCATCGGGCATCCGAGGGGACGGAAGAGACCGCCCCGCTGTGATCGTCCATTTGCAGGAACGATTACACAAAAGCAATCGTCGTTTCAATGATTCGTTGAGCCTCGGATTGCAGGAACAGCTTTTCGCACAGCAGGGAAAACCCCCTAGGCATGGGACTTGCAATTTATACAGTACAGAGTCGGGGGGCAGTACCGGAACGGAACAGAGAAGCCATTGGAACTGGAGGGACAAATGACGTCAAAAGACTACCTGAACACATTGCTGGCGAGCCATTACGACAATGCGATGAAGGCAAAGGACGAAGGCAGGCTGGTCGCCTGGTGCACCTCGATCTCACCGCAGGAACTGCTCGAGACGATGGGCATCTTCGCGGTCTACCCGGAGAACCATGCCGCCGCGATCGGTGCGCGCAAGCAGGCGCCCGACTTCATCAACCACTCGGAGAGCAACGGCTATTCCATCGACCTCTGTTCCTATGCCCGCGTCAACCTCGCCTACATGGATATCCTGCAGAGCGAGGCAGGCAACATCCCGCGCCCCGACCTCATCTTCGCGTGCAGCAACATCTGCAACACCGTGCTCAAGTGGTACGAGAACATCGCGCGGGAGCTGGATGTCCCGATGATCGTCTTCGACGCGCCGTTCAACCACCAGTACGAAGTGAGCGGGCAGTGCACGACCTACATCAAGAACCAGATCCTCGAGGCGATCACAAGGCTCGAGGGGATCACGGGGCGGAAGTTCGACTACGACCGCTTCCGGGAAGTCATGAAGATCTCGTCCGAGACCTCGAAGTGGTGGAAGCAGGCATCGCTGACCGCCACCGCGCAGCCGTCCCCGCTGAACGGCTTCGAGCTGTTCAACTACATGGCTGCCATCGTCTGCATGCGCGGGACGGAAGAAGGGCGCGACCTGTACCGGATGTGGTACGAGGAACTGCAGGCGAAGGCGGAGCAGGGCGCGGGGCCCTGGGGCGACCAGGAGGAAAAATACCGCATCATGTGGGACGGCATCGCCTGCTGGCCCTACCTCGGGCTTACCTACAAGACGCTGAAGAAATACGGCATCAACATGGTGACGTCCACCTACCCCGATTCGTGGTACATCGTCTACGATGTGGACGACATCGAGGGGATGGCGCGCTGTTATAGTTCCAATTATGTAAACCGAAACCTCGCGTTCGGCGCGGACAACATCGTAGGCATCGTGAACCAGTTCTCGCTGGACGGCATCATCTTCCACTCCAACCGCAGTTGCAAGCTCATGGACTTCCGGCAGTTCGAGGTGCAGCGCCAGGTAGAGGCAAGGACCGGCGTGCCCTCCGTCGTCTTCGACGGGGATCAGACAGATCCGAGGGCCTTCAACCCCGCCCAGTTTGAAAACCGGGTGCAGGCGCTCGTGGAAATGATGGATGCGCGCAAGAAGGAGGCATAGGCAATGAGTGGACTGAACGAAGCCATCCGGGAACTGACCGAAATATCGCAAAACCCGAAGGAGTCCGTGGCGAAGGCCATGCGGGAGACCGGGAAGAAGGCAGTCGGCTGCTTCCCCATCTACACGCCGGACGAAGTGGTCTACGCCTGCGGGCTCCTGCCCGTCGGCATGTGGGGCGGCAGGGCGAAGGGCAGCCTGTCCGACCGCTACCTGCAGACCTTCTGCTGCTCGATCATGAAGGCAAACACGGAACAGGCGCTGCGCGGCGACTACGACATGCTGAGCGCCGTCATCGTCACCGCCTTCTGCGACACGCTCAAGTGCATCATCGAGGACTGGAAGGTGGCAGTGCCACACCTGAACATCCTGCCCATCGTCTATCCGCAAAACCGAAAGGCGGACTCGGGCAAGGCGTATTTCCGCGCCGAGCTGAAGCGCATCGCGGACGCTTTGTCCGCACAGCTCGGGACGGGCTGCACGGACGAGAGCCTCTCGGCGGCGGTCGACCTCTACGACGAGTACAGGCGCTGCATGCAGGTCTTCGTGCAGGCTGTCGCGAAGAAGCCTGGCATCCTCTCCGCCTTCGAGCGGCACCACATCATCAAGGCCGCCTACTTCATGGACAAGAAGGATTACATCCCGAAGCTCCGCGCCGTGACCGAAGCCATCGAAGCCGCTCCGGTCCCCGAAGCGCGGAAGGGCTTCCGCCGCCTTGTCATCTCCGGCATCCTCGGTGAGCCGGACGGGCTGTTGGACCTCTTCGAGGAATGCGGTGTCGCCATCGTCGGTGATGACCTCGCGCAGGAGTCCCGGCAGTTTCGCACGATCGCGCCCCGGGAGGGGGACGGCTATGCGCGCATGGTGGAACGCATTGCCCTGCAGGACGGCTGCGCCTTCCTCTACGACGAGAAGAAGCTGCGCGGGCGGATGCTGGTCGACCTCGTGCAGGAAACCGGCGCGGAAGGCGTGGTCTTCAACCAGCTCAAGTTTTGCGACCCGGAGGAGTTCGACTGGCCTATTGTCAAGAAGGATCTCGAGGCGGCGGGCATCCCCTGCCTCTACATCGAGACGGAGCAGCAGATGGATTCCCTGGAGCAGACGCGCACGCGCATCCAGACGTTTACGGAGATCCTGTAAAGGCGGGGAGATGGAGAGATACTATCTGGGAATCGACATAGGTTCATCCTCCTCCAAGGCGGTCGTCATCGATGCGCAGGCGACGGTTCGGGGCTGCCATATCATCAACCTGGGGACGGGGAGCCGCGGCCCAGCGGTCGCCATCGAGAGCGCCCTGCAGATGGCAGGCATCGGGGAGGACAGCGTCGCCGCGCGGGTTGCGACGGGCTACGGGCGCATGATCTTCATGGGTGCGGACAGGCAGGTGACGGAAATCAGTTGCCATGCCCGGGGTGTGAAGCACCGGATCCCTTCGGCGCAGACCGTCATCGACATCGGAGGGCAGGATGCGAAGGTCATCCGCATCAAGCCGGACGGGCGCGTGGAGAACTTCGTGATGAACGACAAGTGCGCGGCAGGGACGGGGCGCTTCCTCGAGGTGATGGCGCGCGTGCTGGATGTCGGAATCGACGAGCTGTCCGCCCTCGCGGAAAAGGGCAGACCGGGCGTGAACATCAGCAGCACCTGCACGGTGTTCGCGGAGTCGGAGGTGATCTCGCAGCTTTCGGCGGGCAGCCGCATCGAGGATGTCGCGCTCGGGGCACACCGCTCCATAGCGGAGAAGATCGCGGGGCTCGCGGGGCGCGTCGGCATCGCCGAGGACGTGGTCATGACCGGCGGGGTCGCGCTCAACGGGAGCGTGCTCTCAGCCGTGGAGGATGCGATCGGGCTGCCCGTCACCCGCATGGACGAGCCGCAGGCAGCCGGGGCGTTCGGGGCGGCGCTGTACGCCCGTGACGCAGATACACTGACCGGGCAGGACACCCCGGGAAACCGCTGATCCGAAAGGATCGTTTGGCAAAGGAGGCAGACAAGATGGACATCAAGACAGTCGCAATGGTCGGAGGGGGCACGATGGGCAACCAGATTGCCATCCAGGTCGCACTCTCCGGCTACTCGGTACGGTGCTATTCGCGCAGCCAAGGCACCGTCGACAAGGCCAGGGGTTTTGCGGAAGATTGGTTCGCGAAACGGGTGGCAAAGGAGAAGATGACGCAGGCGGAAGCGGATGCCGTCCAGGTGCGCCTTACGTTTACGACCGACCTCGCGGAGGCGGTCAAAGACGTCGATCTCGTGATCGAGGCGGTGGTGGACGTGCTCGAGGTCAAGCGCAAGGTGCTCGCGGAAATCGATGCCCTGACGCCGGATCGCACGATTTTTGCGAGCAACAGTTCGTACATCGTGGCATCCCGCTTTGCGGATGCCGTGCGCAATCCCGGCAAGGTCGTCAACTTGCACTTCTTCAACCCGGCACTCGTCATGAAGCTCGTCGAGATCGTCAGGGGGCCGCACGCCGCCGATGATACCATTGACACCATGACCGAATTCGTGAAATCCATCGACCGCATCCCTGCCCTTGTCAACAAAGAGATCTACGGCTTCATCGTGAACCGGATCTACAGCGCAATCACAAAGGAGGCCTGTTATATCTACGACCAGGGCGTCGCGTCCTACGAGGACATCGACAACGCGGTCGTGCACGCGCTCGGGCACCCCATGGGCCCCTTCGCCCTGCTCGACATGACGGGCATCGATCTCGAGTACGACGTGCTGACCGAAAAGTACCGGACGACGGGCGACCTCGCCGACAAGCCCAGCGTCACGCTCGTGGAGCACTACGCGCGCGGCGAATACGGCAGGAAGGCGAAGAAGGGATTCTACGATTACAGTAAGTAAGTAAGTAGGCAGCAGCAGGAGCAGGAACGCCTTCCGCAGGGAAGGCAGGCATGACAAAGGAGGACCCAACCATGCAAGACAGGAGTGTAGTCATCTGCGCAGGCGTGCGCACCCCCATCGGCAACATCGGCGGGCAGTTCAAGTCGATCACCTCGCTGGATCTATCGATCCCGGTGCTCAAGGAGCTTGTCGTGCGTTCGGGCATCGACCCGGCGCACATCGCCGACGTCATCTGGGGCTGCAATTACCAGCGCACGTACAAAGAGAACAACCTCGCGCGTGTGGCCCTCGTCAAGGCGGGGCTGCCGACCTCCGTGCCGGGCATGACCATCCACCGGAACTGCACGTCGTCCATGTCCTCCATCCAGCTTGGCTATTATCAGATCAAGGCCGGCGAGGCGGATGCGATCATCGCGGGCGGCGCGGACAGCATGAGCACCGCGCCTCACATGAACTTCAATTTCCGCTACGGGCAGAAGTTCGGGCACAGCGAGCTGCGCGACTCCATGTGGGATTCGCTGACCAACCTCGGCATCGGCCCCGCGATGGGCATCACCGCCGAGAACGTGGCAGAGAAGTTCGGCATCACGCGGGAGGCGCAGGACGAGTACGCCCTGCTCAGCCAGCAGCGTGCCGTCGCCGCGCAGGACGCAGATCGCTTCAAGGACGAAATCGTGCCCGTCACCATCTCCAGCCGCAAGGGCGACGTGTCCTACGACACGGACGAATACCCCAAGCGCGACGTGTCGCTTGAGAGCCTGAAGAAGCTGAAGCCCGCGTTCAAGGACGACGGCTCCGTCACGGCGGGCAACGCCTCGGGGATGAACGACGCTTCGTCAGGCGTTTTGCTTGTCGAAGAATCCAAGGCGAAGGAGTGGGGTCTGCCGATCCTCGCGCGCATCCTCTCCACCGCTACGACAGGCGTCGATCCCGAGATCATGGGCATCGGGCCGGTCAGCTCCTCGCAGGAGGCGCTCCGGAAGGCAGGGCTGGCTTTGGACGACATCCAGCTCGTCGAAATCAACGAGGCGTTCGCTGTGCAGTATCTCGCCGTCGAGAAGGAGCTGGGTCTGAAACGCGACATCACGAACGTGAACGGCGGTGGCATCTCGCTCGGGCATCCGGTCGGCGCCACGGGCTCGCGCATCGTCATCACGCTCCTCTACGAGATGCGGCGGCGCGGACTGCGCTACGGTCTTGCCGGCCTGTGCGCCGGTGGCGGCATGGGCGTGTCCGTTGTCATCGAAGTGCTGTAGGCGGATGCCGAGAAGGAGGGCGTGTCAATGAGCCAAATTTCTGTTCCGAATTTCTGTGCACTGAGCGAGGTGCAGGGCGAGTACAGGCGCAAGCTGAAGAGCGCAGACGAGGCAGTCCGGATCGTAAAACCTGGCGACCGGATCCACTACGGGCTGTTTTGCGGCATCATCCAGGATCTGGACAAGGCGCTCGCGAAGCGTGCCGAAGAGCTTTCGGATGTCATCGTCTACGATTCGATCTGGGCATACAAGGAGCCGCCTGCCATCGTGCAGGCAGACCCGGAGGCAAAGCACTTCAAGTACATCAGCACGCACATGAGCGGGCTGGATCGTTCGCTGAACAAACAGGGTACGTGCTGGTTCTTCCCCGTGCAGTTCCGGGAAAACACCAAGCTGTGGGCGGAAAACGTCGAGAAGATCGATGTCGCGATGCTCCAGGTCGGACCGATGGACAAAAACGGCTATTTCAACATCGGTCCCCAGGTCGCGGAGTGCTGGGGTGTGCTCGGGCGCGCCGACAAAATCATCGTCGAGGTGAACGAGAAGCAGCCCAAGACGCACGGCATCCAGACCTCCCTGCACCTCTCGCAGATCGACATCGTCACCGAGAGCTCGCACAACGACCTGCCCCAGCTCATCGCCAAGGAGGCGACCGACACGGAGAAGAAGATCGCCGCCCACATCGTGGAACGCATCGAGAGCGGCACGTCCCTGCAGCTCGGCATCGGGGGCATGCCCAACTACGTCGGGACGATGATCAAGGAATCCGACATCAACGACCTCAGCGTGCACACGGAGATGTTCGTGGATGCCTACGTCGAACTGTACAAGGCTGGCAAGATCACGGGCAACAAGAACACGCACAAGGGCAAGATGGTCTTCACCTTCGCAATGGGTTCGAAGCAGGTCTACGACTTCGTCGACGACAACCCGATCATCTGCTGCGGCCCCGTGGACTACGTGAACGCCCTCGAAGTCATCGCTGCCAACGACAAGGTGGTCTCCATCAACAGCTGCCTGCAGGTCGACCTCTTCGGGCAGGTCAACTCCGAGTCCGCAGGCATCCAGCACATCGGCGGGACGGGCGGGCAGCTCGACTACGTCATGGGCGCGTTCAAGTCCAAAGGGGGCAAGAGCTTCCTCTGCACCCCCTCCGTGCGGAAGAACAAGGACGGCAGCCTGAGCTCGCTCATCATGCCGAAGCTGCCCGAGGGCTCCATCGTCTCCACGCCGCGCAGCGCGACGAACTACGTCGTCACGGAGTACGGCGCGGTCAACCTGAAGGGCAAGACGACCTTCGAACGCGCGGAGCTCCTGATCTCCATCGCGCATCCGGACTTCCGGGAGCAGCTGGAGAAAGAAGCGTTCGGGATGGGGCTCACGCGCAGGAGCAGCAAGGTCCTAGGATAGGGACGACCATATTTTATCGCAACAGTTTGGAGGAACCAAGAATGAAATTCGCAGACTACAAACCTTACCTCAGCCCGGCGCTCGCGAAGGCGACCGACCTGGTCATGGCAAGCGCGAAAGGGCTGTACATCACGGATGTGAACGGGGAGGAGTACATCGACCTTGTGCAGGGCATCGCCGTGAACGCCCTCGGGCATTGCCACCCGAACGTCGTCAAGGCGATCCAGGAGCAGGCTGCCAAGGTGATCGATGCCTCGTTCAACCTCGTGAGCTACCCGGCGACGCTCGAGCTGGCAAAGCGCATCGCCGAGCTTGCCCCCGGCGATCTCGGCACGGTCTTCTTCTCGAACGGCGGTTCG
>JAITHG010000201.1 GCA_031280075.1 Eubacteriales Family XIII. Incertae Sedis bacterium
GGAACAAGCTTCGGCTTTGGGGCGGCGCTGAAGGAGCTTGCGGACTCGGGCGACTACGACGATGTCGTCTTCCTGCATTTCTCCGACCCGACGGCGAAGAACGAGAAAAACCTCATCAATTACTTCGGCGCGATGGAAGAGCCGCGCTACCTGTCCGGCGTGATCGCAGGGATGCAGACAAAGTCGAACAAGCTCGGCTACGTCGCTGCCTATCCCTATACGGAAGTGAAGATCGGCATCAACGCCTTCGCGCTCGGCGCACAGTCCGTGAACCCGAAGGCGGAGGTCAACGTCGTCTGGATCAACAGCTGGTACGACCCTGCGAAGGAGAAGGCGGCAGCGGAGCAGCTTCTCTCCCAGGGTTGCGATGTCATCACGCAGCATGCGGACACGACTGGTCCGCAGGTCGCCGCTGCGGAGGCGGGCAAGCTCTGTATCGGTTACAACATCGACAACAGTGCTGTCGAAGGGCTGGAAAAGGCCTTCCTCACCGCACCTGTCTGGCATCACGAGAAGTTCCTCATCCCGACCTTCGAGAAGATCCTCGACGGATCTTGGAAGCCGGAGCTCGCCGACCCGTTCTGCTATTATGGGACGATCACGGACGGCTATGTGGATCTTGCCCCGCTGACGGACAATGTCTCGGCGGATGCGAAGGCGAAGGTCGATGAGTTCAAGGCATCCATCCAGGACGGCAGTCTGAAGGTCTTCACTGGGCCCATCGAGGACAACAAGGGCAACGTCGTCGTCGAGGAAGGCAAAGCGCTTTCCACGGCGGAGATCTGGACGATGGAGTACCTCGTGAAGGGCGTCAACGCGACGGAGTGACCCTGCCTTGACGAAAGCGATCCGTTGACATGGAAGGCGGTGTGATGATCGAAAGCGAACATGGAAGAGGTGCCCCTGATGCCATCCGCATGGAGGGCATCTCAAAATACTTCGGCAATGTCGCCGCGAACGAAGGGGTCCAGCTTTCCGTGCGGGCGGGTGAGATCCATGCCCTGCTCGGCGAGAACGGCGCAGGGAAGAGCACGCTTATGAACATGCTGTCGGGCATCTACCGTCCCGACAGCGGTTCTATTTTTGTCTTCGGGGAAGAGGCGCACTTCACCTCGCCGAAGGATTCCATCCGCATGGGCATCGGCATGATCCACCAGCACTTCAAGCTCGTTGATGTCATGTCCGCCCGCGACAACATCGCACTCGGGCGCGCGTTCAGGAAGGCGGCAGGCGTGCAGGGGAAGGGCGATTTGTCAAGTGAGATCATTGACATATCGGAGCGCTACGGGCTCGGCGTGGATCCCGGCAAGAAGGTCTACGAGATGTCGGTCGGGGAGAAGCAGACGCTCGAGATCATCAAGGTGCTCTACAGGGGCGCGAAGATCCTCATCATGGACGAGCCCACAGCGGTTCTGACTCCGCAGGAGATCGAGAAGCTCTTCTCCATCATGCGCAACTTACGCGCGCAGGGCTGCGCTGTCGTCATCATCACACACAAGCTGAACGAGGTCATGGAGATCAGCGACCGCATCACGATCCTACGCGGCGGGCGCTCCGTTGACACGGTCGTGACTGCGGAGACGACCGTGCCTGCCCTCATAGAGAAGATGGTCGGCAAGAGCGTCGACCTCAAGATTCCCCGCCCGGCCTTTCCGGATCGGCAGCCTCTGATGGAGGTGCGGGATCTGACGGTGCGGGACGGCGAGGGAAAGACGGCGCTGGATGCCGTGTCCTTCACGCTGCACAAGCACGAGATCCTTGGCGTTGCGGGCGTTACGGGCTCTGGGCAGAAGGAGCTGTGCGAATCGCTCGCCGGGCTGATGAAAGCGGGCGGAGGCAGCGTCCTCTTTGAGGGGCAGGACATCCTCGGACGGTCTGCGAAGGAGATCATCCGGCTCGGCATCCGGCTCGGTTTCATCCCGGAGGACAGGCTCGGCATGGGACTCGTCGCCTCGATGGACATCACGGACAACGTGATCCTGAAGGACTACCGGCAGCAGCCCGGGCTGTTTCTGAGCAGGAAGCCGGGTGCGGAGAAGGCGCGGCGCATTGTGGAGCGCCTCGATGTCTCGACGCCCGGCATCACGACCCCGGTCGGCAAACTCTCGGGCGGAAACATCCAGAAGGTGCTGCTGGGGCGCGAGATCGACTCCGACCCCCGTGTGCTCATCACCGCCTATCCCGTTCGCGGGCTCGATATCGGTGCGACGCACCGCATCTACGGGCTGCTGAACGAGCAGAAGGAGCGGGGTGTAGGCATCATCTTCATAGGGGAGGATCTGGATGTCCTCATCGAGCTCTGCGACCGCATCCTCGTGCTCGCGGATGGCAAGTGCACGGGCATCCTCGACGCAGCATCGACGACCAAGGAACAGCTCGGCTACCGGATGACGGGTGCGGACGGAACCCCGGAGGAAGCGGGGAGGCAGGTGCATCATGGTTAGCCCCATCAAGATCTCCAAACGCGCGGAGCTGCCGCGCACGCGCACGGTCATCATCGAGGCTGCCGCCGTGGTGCTGTCCCTCGTCTTTGCCGGCATCGTCATGCTCTTCTTCGGGCTCAACCCCCTGAAGATCTTCGCTGCCATCGTCGAAGGCGCGTTCGGGACGGGTATGCGCATCGAACAGACCATCAACAAGGCAGTGCCCCTGACCATCGCGTCCCTCGGCATCCTTGTCGCCTTCAAAATGAAGTTCTGGAACATCGGGGGGGAGGGGCAGATCGCCATGGGCGCGCTGGCTGCCACCTTCCTTGCGCTCAACCTCGGCTGGCTGCCAAAGCCCCTGCTCCTGGCGCTCATGGCGCTTGCCGCCATCGTGGCAGGCGGGTTCTGGGCGCTGATCCCCGCCGCGTTCAAAGTCCGGTGGGGCACGAACGAGACGATCTTCACGCTCATGATGAACTACGTGGCGATCAAGTTCATCACCTATCTGCAGTACGGGCCATGGCGCGATCCTGCCCGTAGCGGCTTCCCGCGCATCCCGGATTTCCCGGAAAACGCCCAGCTGCCCGACCTGTTCGGCTACCACCTTGGCTGGCTGTTTGCCCTCGTGCTCGTGGTGCTGACCTGGCTGTTCATCGTGCGCACGAAGAAGGGCTATGAGATCACCGTCGTCGGCGAGAGCATCGAGACGGCGCGGTATGCGGGCATGAACATCTCGGCGGTCATCCTCGTCTCCATGGCGGTCTCCGGTGGAATGTGCGGGCTCGTCGGCATGATCCAGGCATCCGCCATCGAGAAGACCCTCGTCTACGGCATCTCGCTCGGCTACGGGTTCACCGCCATCATCACAGCCTGGCTCGCGCGGCTGAGCCCCATCGGGACGCTCTTTGTCTGCGTGTGCTTTGCCGTGCTCATGCAGGGTGCCGCCTACATCCAGCTCGCCATGAAAGTGCCTGCCTCCGTCGCGGAGGTTGTGCAGGGCATCATCCTGTTCTTTGTCCTCGGCAGTGACTTCCTGCTGCGCTACAAAGTCCGTTTCCAGTTCAGGAGGGATGCGCAATGACGGATTTTCTCTTCTTCAGCCTCATTGCCGCGACCCCCTTGCTGCTCGCGACCCTCGGTGAACTCATCGCAGAGAAGTCGGGCAGCCTGAACCTGGGTGTCGAAGGCATGATGCTCATGGGGGCAGCCTTTGGGTTTGTGACTGCCTACCAGACCGGGAACGCGGGGCTCGCCCTGCTCGGGGCGTTCGCGGCAGGCGCTCTGGGCGCTCTGGTCTTCGCATTCCTGACCGTGTCCCTGCGCGCCAACCAAGTTGTCACGGGGCTGTCCCTGACCATCTTCGGCACCGGGCTTTCGCGCTTCATCGGCGATGCCTACATCGGGCTTGCCGTTCCGAAGTCGGCGAGCGTGTTCTTCGCGAAGGTTCACATCCCGCTGCTCGGCGACATCCCCGGCATCGGTCCCGTGCTGTTCCGCCACGACGGCTTCGTCTACCTCACGTGGATCGCGGTCGTCCTGTTCACGCTGTACATCCACCGCACGCGCCTCGGTCTGAACATGCGCGCCGTGGGCGAGAACACGGCGGCGGCGGATGCGTCCGGCATCAACATCACGGCGCACAAATACCTGCACGTCGTCCTCGGCGGCGGCTTCTGCGGGCTCGGCGGCGCCTACCTCTCGCTCGTCAACGTGCCCATCTTCCAGGCGGATGTCGTGACCGGGCGCGGCTGGATCGCGGTCGCACTCGTCATCTTCGCCTCGTGGAACCCAGTGAAGGCGTTCTTCGCCTCCTTCCTCTTCGGCGCGCTCTCCATCCTGGGGCTGCGCATGCAGAGCATGGGGGTGCACATCTCCCAGTACCTCTTCGACATGCTGCCCTACGTGGCGACCATCGTCATCGTCGTAGTCAGCACGCGCAAGAACCGCCGCGAAGACCTCCCGCCCGGCAACCTCTCCATCCCGTATTTCCGGGAAGACCGGTAAGGGGGCATAAAATGTCCACCGTGGATCTGCACCTGCACACGAACCGCTCGGACGGGCAGCACCCGCCCGCAGAGGTCATGCGCAGGGCAGCTGCCGCCGGGCTGCGGCTCGTGGCCGTGACCGACCACGACACGACGGACGGCGTGCACGAGGCACAACAGGCGGCGGCACGGCTGGGCATCCGCTGCCTGCCGGGCATCGAGATCAGCACGAAGCACGCGCGCGAACAGCACATCCTCGGCTACCTCATCGACATCGGGCACCCGAAGCTCGTGCGGATGTGCGCGTATTTCATGGCGCTACGGAAAGAGCGCTGCCAGCACACGCTGGAATACCTCGCCGCGCGCGGGATCGTCCTTACGGAAGGGCAGATCGCTGAACAGGCGACCGGCGGCTACATCGGCCGCCCGCAGATTGCGGCAGCCATGGTCGCAGCCGGGCACGTGCCCTCCATCCGCGATGCGTTCCGGTACTATCTGACGGGCGGCGACTACCGGAAGGTGAAACGGCCGAAGCCGACCGCACGGGAGAGCATCGACGCGATCCGATCCGCCGGGGGCATCGCTGTCCTAGCGCACCCGCACTCCTTGCGCCTGTCAGGCAAAGCGTTTGACGATGCCGTCGCCACCCTCGCGCACATGGGGCTCGGTGGGCTCGAGTGCCACTACGCGGATTACGGTCCCGAGCTGGTGGCAGAGTACACGCGGGTGGCAGAGCGCTACGGCCTCGTCGTGACCGGCGGCTCGGACTACCACGGGGAGCGCGTCAAGCCGGAGGTCTGCATCGGGACGGGGACGGATTCCCTTTTCCGTTTCGGCGACCTGGATGTGGAAGGGAAGCTACGGGCTTCCAGCGCTGCCCCCGCCTGAAGACAGAGGACGAGCTGAGCGCATAAATATGCGCTATTATGCATAAAAATTCATTTTTCTATTGACGACCTTCATTTTTCAATGTATAATGGCAACATTCCTCCTTTGAAACCACGCGCAGACACGCTCGGGAAGCGGACGTTTTGTCGGAGGAAAGACTGTCTTATCCCCCCGGCACCAACGAAGGACTGGAGATTGCAATGACGGTGAACCTGAAAGGCAGAAGCCTTCTTACATTGATGGATCTGACTCCGGAGGAGATCCGGCATCTGCTCGACTTGTCGAAGCGGCTGAAAGCGGAACGCCAAGAGGGCGTCTTCGGCGAGTGCATGCGAGGGAGGAACATCCTCCTGCTTTTCGAGCAGCTATCGACGCGGACGCGTAGCGCCTTTGAGGTGGCAGCGACGCAGGAGGGCGGCAATGCGACTTTTCTCGACAGCCGCAATTCGCAGTTCGGGGGCAAGGAGAGCCTCGAGGACAGCGCGAAAGTCTTTGGTCGCATGTACGATGCCATCGCATACCGGGGCGAACGCCATGCCGTTGTCGAGGGGCTTGCGCGCCATGCGGGCGTGCCTGTCTACAACGGTCTGACCGAGGCAGACCACCCGACGCAGACCCTCGCCGACCTCATGACGATCGAGGAACACGTGGGCAAACCGCTCGGCGAGGTCAAGGTCGCTTTCTGCGGCGACACGCGCAGCAACATGACCCGTGCCTGGATGAACGCGGCGGCGCAGATGGGCATGCGTTTTGCCTGCTACGGACCGGCGGAGCTTGCGCCGGATCCGGCGCTCGTCGCCCCTGTGCAGCAGGTCTGTGCACAGAACGGCGGGGAAATCACATTCTCGTCTGACCCGGCGGTGCTGGCAGGCGCGGATGTCGTCTACACGGATGTCTGGTCGCAGGTGGGCGAGGGCGACGACATCCCGGAGAGCGTGCGTCTGCTCACGCCATTTCGCGTCACGTCGGGGACGCTGGCAAGCACGGGCAACCCTGCTGCCATCTTCATGCATCGGCTGCCTGCATACCACGACTTTGAGACGGAGGCAGCCATGGGGCATCACGAACTGGGCTACGACATCCGCGAAGTGTCGGACGAAGTGTTCCGGGGCGCGCAAAGTGTCGTCTTCGACGAGGCGGAGAACCGCATGCACACAATCAAGGCGCTGCTCGCGGCGACGATCGGACGCGAGGCGCAGCGCCCATGAGCATGCGTGAAAAGCGGTATAAAGTATTCATCGACGGCAGGGCAGGGACGACAGGTCTGCGCATCGAGGGCTGCCTGGAGGGGCGGGACGACATCGCCCTCGTCGCCATCGACGAGGAGCTGCGCAAGGACATGGACACCCGCCTCGCCTGCATCGCGGAGGCGGACATCAGCTTCCTGTGCCTCCCGGACGCGGAGGCGCGCGCCGTTGCCGCAGCTGCCCCAGAGCACGCGCGCCTCATCGATGCATCGACGGCGCACCGGACGCAGGCAGGCTGGCTGTACGGGCTTCCGGAGCTTGACCAAGGCAGGAGGGCGCGCCTGCGGGACGCGCGCCGCGTGGCGCTGCCGGGCTGCCATGCCAGCGGCTTCATCCTGCTCGTGCGCCCGCTCGTGGATGCAGGGGTGATCCCGCCGGACTACCCCTTCGCATTCCACAGCGTCACAGGCTACAGCGGCGGCGGGAAGGCGATGATCGCGGACTACGAGGCGGCTGCGGAGGCAGGGGCGGGCAGCCCCGGGCTTGCCGCACCGCGCCTCTACGCGCTCACGCAGGGGCACAAGCACCTTCCTGAGATGGTGCTGTACGCCGGACTTGCCGAGACACCCGTCTTCACGCCGCATGTGGCAGCCTTCTACAGCGGGCTGTCCGTCGTCGTGCCCCTGCACGGCAGGTTGCTGCGCGGGGGGGCAGGCATCGCTGCCGTCCACGAGATCCTGGCGCGCAGGTACCGGGGCGAACGCCTCGTGCGCGTGCTGCCGCCCGGCACGGATCCCGAGGCAGGCTACC
>JAITHG010000204.1 GCA_031280075.1 Eubacteriales Family XIII. Incertae Sedis bacterium
AAGCTGCTCGCGCAGTTCCTGGAAGCTGTAGAGCTCGTTCGGTGTCCGGATCTTCGGGAAGGATCGGTTGTACGCCCCGAGGAAGGCGAACATCGCCTTCATGACAGTCGGCTCGTGCAGGCACCCGATGTTGAGGGTGTCCGGGGCAGGGTTCATGCTGTCAGAGACGATACGGTCGAGCATGAAACGGAAGCGGTGGTAGACCATGTCGAGCTCGGCGTAGAGGATCTCGCCCTCCCGCGACAGCGTAACACCCCGGTTGTCGCGGATGAACAGCTCCTTGCCGAGCGTTTCCTCCAGATCACGGAGCCATTTGCTGACAGCGGGCTGGCTGAGGAAGAGCACGCGCGCAGCCTTCGAGATGTTGCGGTATTTTGCGACGGTGAGAAAGATCTCAATCTGCTGGACGGAGATGTCTGCCCTCATATCTGTCCTCCTGTCAGGTAAAACGCCTTGCCGGATATTCCAAATTGCCATAGCTGGCAACGCCCTGGCGCATTGACTTTCCTCGCCCGGCATCCACATAATAATTATAACAAAAACCCGCAACCCTCGTGCATCCCCACGGGCGAGGCTTTGGGCGGTCTGTGGGAGGCGACGGGGACAGGCATTCGATGAAGGCGGTGGTGACGAACATACAGGGCTTTTCGCTCCACGACGGACCGGGCATCCGCACGGTTGTCTTCCTCAAGGGTTGCCCCCTGCGCTGCCGGTGGTGCGCCAATCCGGAGACGCTGCTTCCCGGCGCGGAGGTAGGCTTCATCGGGAAGCTCTGCACCGGCTGCGGGCGCTGCGAACCGGCCTGCCCCGTCGGCGCGGTCGTGCCGGAGGCAGGCGCATACCGGATCGACCGCGGGATGTGCACGTCCTGCGGCGCATGCGTGGATGCCTGCGACTACGGCGCCCTCGTCCGGTACGGGCAGGAGCAGACAGTGGAGGATGTCTTCGACGCTGTGCGGCGGGACGGGATGTTCTACAGCGCATCGGGCGGAGGGGTGACGGTCTCGGGCGGAGAGCCTCTGCTGCAGGCGGGCTTCGTAGAAGCGCTGTTCGCCCTGTGCCGGGCGGAGGGCATCCACACCTGCGTCGAGACCTGCGGGCACGTGCCGCAGGAGGCGTTTGCCCGCGTGCTGCCCCTCACAGACCTCTTCTGCTACGACCTGAAGCTCATGGATGCCGCGCGCCACAGGCGTTTCACCGGGCAGCCGAACGAGAAGGTGCTGGCAAACGCGCGCTTCTTGATCAAGGCGGGAGCCTCCGTGGAGTTCAGGCAGCCGTTCATCCCTGGGCTGAACGACGATGCGCACAACATCGAGGCGACGGCGGCGTTTGTGAGATCCCTAGGGGACGGCAGCGCGCCGCTGCGGCTCATGCCCTACCACCGCATGGGGCAGCCGAAGTACGAGGCTCTGCGGCTGCCCTTTGCGATGGAGGGCATCGGCGCGGCGGACGAGGGAGCGGTCATGGAGGCGGTCTTGCGATACGGTGCACTGGGCGTGGACTGCAGCGTGTCCAGATGATGGCTCGGCGGGCGCGGCGAGCCCAGGAATCATGTAATAAATATCTTATTGGATAAATAACAAATCGCAGGGGCAGGAGCAGGAGCTGAAGAGCAAGGAGGCTATTCCGATGGAAGGGAACATGGGTACGAAAATGAACACAGGTATGGACACGAAGGCGGGCGTGGACACGAAGGCGGGCACGGATCCCGGCGCGAAGGCGGGCGCAGGCGTGCGGATCGACCCCGCGCTGCTCGGGAGAATCGACGAGCTGGGGCTCAGCGAGGCGAACGAGGC
Source organism: Eubacteriales Family XIII. Incertae Sedis bacterium (assembly GCA_031280075.1). The sequence goes on from JAITHG010000204.1 coordinate 1,797, forward strand.
GTGGCGCCGGGAGATGAAGGCGTTCGCCTGGCGGATCTACGCAGACAGGGAGCGCTGGACCGTGCAGTCCTGGCGCGAGACGGAAGGGGAAGACCTCCAGATGCGCCGCGCCAAGCTGCTGGGCTGCGTCCTGGACAACCTGGAGATCAAGATACACCCCTTCGACGAGATCGTCGGTCGCCCCACGCCCGGCGTGATCGGCTGTGCGACGGCATTTGACTGCTGCGGGGACTACATCCCGGGCATCTGGGGCGACGGCGGCGTGATTGAGGCGACCCTCGATGCCTCTGCGCAGATCGGCGCGGAGGATCTTGCCATCCTCCGCGAGAGCGCGCGGCTCTTCGGCGGGCACAGCGCGCCGGAGATGACGTATAAGGCATGGCACGAGCTCGTGGGCTCATGGGCGAAGGACGTGGAGGCAGCGAAGCTAAAAGACCCCTCTCTGGATGTCGCGATCACGGGGCAATCCACGTCCACCTTGAGCTGGCACAAGATCCTGACCGTTGGGCTGCGCGGCTACATCGAGGAATGCAAAGGGAAGATCGACCGCTACCTAGCGGAGCAGGGCAGGGACGTGGACAAGATCTACTTCTGGCGCTCCGCCATCCTCTCTCTCGAGACGACGATTGCCCACGCCAAACGCTACGCAGCCCTTGCGCGCTCGATGGCGGAGGCGGAGGCGGACGGCGCGCAGCGCATCCGGCTGCTCGAGATCGCGAGGGTCTGCGAGCGCGTCCCGGAGCACCCTGCCGGGAGTTTTCACGAAGCTTTGCAGTCGATGCAGTTCTGCAACCTGTCCAAGATGCTCGAAAACCCGGCTCAGAACAACTGCCACTGGGGGCGGGCAGACCAATACCTCTACCCGTTCTTCAAGGCAGACCTGGCGCGCGGCGTGCCGCTCGAGACGATGGCATCGCAGCTGGCAGACCTGATTGGCCGGTGGGGCACGCAGACCTTCGTCGCCGCGGAGACGCAGCGGGAGTCGCACCAGATCAACTTCGGCATCAACAACGTGATGGTCGGGGGGCTGGGGCGCGACGGGGAGGACAAGAGCAACGAGCTGAGCTACCTCTTCCTGCACATGATCGCCCTCCTGCAGCTCTCTTCGCCGACGGTCGGACTGCGCTGGAACAGGAAGACACCGCAATGGATGATGGAGAAGTCCATCCGCACGAACATGGCGACGAAGGGCGGCATCCCCCTCTTCGAGAACGACGAGACGGTCATCCCGAGCTATGTCAGGGACGGCATCCCCTTTGAGGAGGCGGTCGAATGGGGCGGTCTGGGCTGCATCTACCCGTGCATCCCGACCCGCGCTGAGCACTACGGCGCGGAGGGTGTCGCGGCGTTCAACCTGGCGGGGCTCCTGCATCTTGCCCTGCACGACGGCGTGGACGTGAACGGCAGGCAGACCGGTCTAAAAACAGGCGACCCGAGGGGCTTTGCGAGCTTCGAGGAACTCTATACCGCCTTCATTGAGCAGCACCGCTTCCTCGTCCACCGCGTCCTGTGGCTAGGGCATGTGGCTCTCGGCGTGCAGCAGAAATACCTGCGCCTGCCCCTGCTCTCGATCCTCGGCATCGAGGCAAGCATGGATCTGGGGCAGGATCTGCTGGTGCCCCACCCGGACTTTGCGATGTTCGGCATCTCGGACAGGGCGATCGTGGACGCAGCCGACTCGCTCACCGCCGTGAAGCGCATGGTGTATGAGGATGGGATCCTCACGATGGACGAGCTTCTGGACGCGCTCGACAGCGACTTCGTAGGCGCGCGCGGCGAGGAGATCCGGCAGACCTGCCTGCGCCAGCCGAAGTACGGCAACGACGACGAAGAGGCGGATGCGATGGTTTGCCGCGTCAACCTCGACTCTGCCGCAAGCATCCAGTCCTTCGACAACGCACCGTACCGGCAGCACATGATCGCACGCGAGGGGCTCGCCTGGCACTATTACGGCGGGCTGGGCGCTGGGGCGCTGCCCAACGGCCGCAAGGCCTTCGAGGCGCTCAACGACGGCTCCATGTCCCCGATGCGCATGGCGGACAAAAACGGCCCGACCGCCGTGCTGCGCTCGGCGCGCAAGGTGGGCTTCGACGACGTGTCCTACGCGTCCGTCCTCAATCAGAAGTTCTCGTCCGCGATCCTGCGCAGCGACGAGAGCCTGGGCAAGCTGGTCGCCTACACAAACGCCTATATGGGCGACGGCGGCTCGCACATCCAGTACAACATCGTGGACACGGAGCAGCTCAAGGAGGCGCAGAAAAATCCGGAGCGGCACGGCGACCTGATCGTGCGCATAGGGGGCTTCTCCGCCTACTTCACCCAGCTCTCCGAGTCCATCCAGAACGACGTGATCTACCGGAGCGAGTTCGACTTGTAATAAAAGCGGCAGATCTAGATCCCGTCGTCGATCGCGTGGCAGATCCCCTAGTGGTCTGCCACGCGTTTATAGTAGACCTTGCATTCGCCTGGTTCGGCGACCGGGTTCGCCACTGCGTTCATGAACCTTCTCCA
>JAITHG010000214.1 GCA_031280075.1 Eubacteriales Family XIII. Incertae Sedis bacterium
ACAGGGGGCTGATCACCAGGCGCGGCATGGCCGGCAGGTTTGCCAGCGTGGTCACAACGCTGGCGCTCGACCCGACACCGCGTCCCTATACCGGGCTGACGGAGTACTGCACCCTGTGCGGGGCATGCGTGCGGCGCTGCCCCGGGGACGCCATTTCGCTGGAGAAGGGGAAGAGCCACGACCTCTGCGCCACCTACCTGAAAAAAGTCACATCCCCCGACAGGGCGTTCTACGGCTGCGGTCAGTGCCAATGTAATGTCCCCTGTGAAGCAGCCAACCCCTCGCTATAGCTTTGCCTTCGCCTCTGCCACGACCTCATCAAGGAGCCGCGCCGTCTCCGTGTCCATCGGCAGGCGCTGTTCTGCCGCCAGCACGTCCCGGACGCGCGCGTGCGCCTTGTCCGTCAGTTCCCGCCCGCCGTCTGCCCGCCACTCCGCGTAGCCGCCCCGATCCAGGAGCGGAGCCTCTTGGAATTCGTCGCTGCGGAAGAGTGCGCGCGTGCTCTTCCGCTTCAGGAAATGCCCGCCCGGGCCGACCGCCTGCACGTCGTCGAAGAGGTTTTTCTCAGGGGCAAGGTCGATGCCCCTGCGCAGGCGCTCGTTCAGCAGGGCGATCTCCCCGTCGATGACCATCTGCTCGAGGGAGAGCGTCATCCCGCATTCGAGCAGCCCGAAGCCGTTGAGCATGCCGGCACCCGCCAGCACGGCGGGCAGGGATGTCACCATCTTCTCGATGGCAGACTGGATGCCCGGCATCTTCGCGTCCGCCGTGCAGCCTGCCACAAAGCTCGGCATCCCGTAGAAGGCGCACATCTCGGCAACCGCAGCGAGCTGCAGGGCGGTCTCCGGCGCGCCGTACAGAAAGGCACCCGTGCGCCCGTCCACGCTGCCCATGGCCGCCCCCATGACGAGCGGGCAGCCGGGCGAGCGCAGCTGGAAGAGCGCCACGCAGGAGAGCGCCTCTGCCACGGCGAGGGCGACATTGCCATAGAGGGATGCCGGCCCCGTCGTGCCCGAGGCAGGTGTCGGATAGACGAGGATGGGCGCATAATAGGCGGAGAGATCCATCGTCGCCTCCATCATCGCCGGGTCGTGGCAGAGCGGCGACACCGTGCAGTAGGTCGCGGAGTACATGGGGCGCTCGCGCGCCTGCTCCGTCCCGCCCGCAAGGATGCCCGAAAGCGCCATGGCGTAGGGCACCTCCGCCCGCGTCTTGACCTCGTCCATGACATGCTTTGAACAGTTCTTCATCACGGTTGCCGTGCTGACGATGCTGCGCGGCGCGATGGGGACATCTCCCGGTGAGACAGGCGGCCATGCCAGCCAGCCCATCGCGAGGCTGTCGAAGACCCGCGCCGCGTCTGACACGTCGCGCAGCACGGCGCTGCGCCGCAGCCCCGTGCCGTAGTCGTAGGTGAACACGCCGCAGCCGTCCAGGTTGTACAGCGGCATCCCGGATGGCAGAGCAAAATCCCAGGCGGGGTCGCGCGCGCCAAACCGAACCTCACGCGGGCAGAGCGCCAGCGCGCTCTCCACAAGCCCGCGTGGCAGCCGCGCCACCTGCGTGTCCCAGTCCACCACCGCGCCGCCGCCCGCCAGCAGCGCAAGCGCCTCCTCCGACGGGTATCGTGCACCGACTTCCTCGAGGATGCGCAGCGCCTCGCCGTGAATCTGTACACGCTCCTCTTTTGTTAAAATCTCAAGTTGCAGCCTCATGACAGCTTCGCCTTTGCTTCTTCGACGACCTCCAGGATCTGCTTCTCGATCAGCGGATCCATCGGGCAGCGCTGCTCCGCCGCCAAAATCTCGACGACCTGTGCGTGCGCCTTGTCCGTCAGCTCCAGCCCGCCGCCCGCCTGCCATTCCTCATATGTCCCCCGGTCGAGCAGTGCAGAGCCGTAGAACTCGTCGCTGCGGAACAGCCGCCGCGTGCTCTTCTGCTTCAGGAAATGCCCGCCGGGACCTACCGCTGCCACATCGTCGAAGAGGTTCTTCTCCGGGACGACCTCGATGCCTGCCCGCAGCCGGGCGTTCAGGCGCGCGATCTCCGCGTCGATGAGGATCTGCTCGAGCGACAGGGTCATGCTGCTTTCGAGCATGCCGATGCCCTGCACCACATCCGTGCCGATGAGCACCAGGGGCAGGGAGGTGAGCACCTTCTCGATGGCGGACTGGATGCCCGGCATCTTCGCGTCGCTGATGCAACCGGCGATGATGGACGGCAGCCCGTAATAGTCCGCCATCTCCTTCGAGCCGCAGAGCTGCAGCACGGTCTCCGGCATCCCCTCGAGAAAGGAGCCGGTACGGACATTGACAGAACCGATGGCAGACCCCATGACGAGCGGGCAGCCCGGAGAATAAAGCTGGAAGACGACGACTGCGGAGAGCGCCTCTGCGATCCCCGTGACGAGATTGTAGAACAGGCTGCCCGGGCCTGTCGTCCCCGAGGCAGGCATCGGATAGATGTTGATGGGGGCCCCGTGGCGCGAGAGGTCCATCGTCGCCTCGAGCATCTCCTGGTCGTGTGTCAGCGGGGCGACCGTACAGTAGGTGACGGAGTACATGTTGCGCTCCTTCACGCGATCCCTGCCGCCTGCGAGGATGGCGGAGATCTCGGCGACATACGGGACTTCCGCCCGCGTCTTGACCTCGTCCTGCACGTGTTTCGACGTGTTGCGGTAACAGGTGAACGCGCTCACGATGCTGCGCGGTCCCTGCGGCACGTCGGAGGGCGAGATGGGTGGCCAGCAGATATTGCCGAAGTCCAGCGTGTCGAAGACCTTCGCCGCGTTCGCCACGTCCTGCAGCACCGCATCGCGCCGCCCGGACGCACCGTAGTCCCACGCGTAGACCCCGCAGCCGTCCAGGTTGTACAGGGCATCCGCACGCGGCAGCACGACATCCTGGGCAGGGTCGCGCGCGCCGAACAGGATCTCTTTCGGGGCAGTTCGCAGCGCGTTTGCCACCATGTCCCTGCCGATGTAGGCGACCTGCCGGTCGTAGTCCACGCGCGCGCCGCCTGCCTCCAGCGTGGACAGCGCCATCTCGCCGGGGAACTGCACGCCGACCTCCTCCAGCACCTGCAGCGCCTCCGCATCGATGATCTTCCGTTCCTCTTCACTGAGGGTCGTAAGCCTTGCCTTCATGATCGTGCTCCCTTCCTGTGTTGCGCGGTGCCGCTAGGCGAGCGCCGTGTCCGCCTCGGCGCAGATCTCGTCGATGCGGCGCTGCACGTCCTCCGGCAGCGCATCCTCCGGCGGTTCCTCCAAGATTTCATGGATGTAACGGTTTGCGATTTCACGCATCCGCGCCGTCTCGTCATACGTCGTCCGCAGTGTGTCAGGGAAAAGCCTTGACGAATAAAGCTCCACGCCCGCGCGCACCATACGGCGCGTGTTTTTGCTGCCGATGAAGGCGCTGCCCGGCCCCGCCGCGATCAGCTCGTCCGTGAAATCGGTCTTGGGGCTGCAGTCGATGCCCCGGAGCTGGCGCGCTGCGCGGCATGCGTACTCGTTCTGAAGCACCATCAGTTCCATGTCGAAGACGAGTCCGTTGTC
>JAITHG010000218.1 GCA_031280075.1 Eubacteriales Family XIII. Incertae Sedis bacterium
CTGCAGCCGCAGGCAATTAACAAGGAATGAATGGCTGCAAAGCGATAGTTGAATTCGCGGTGGCAAGTATTGGCTGACGCTGGGTGCGGCATCGGTGTAAAATGGGGGCATGGATGAAATGATCAAGGAAGAGAAGAGGAACGAATCATCGCGCTGCCTGCGGGCAGTCTTGCACCTCGCAGCGCCGCATACCTGGGCGGCCTCCATCGTGCCCGTCCTGCTGGGGACGATGCTGCGCGCTGCCCTGCCGGGGTGGGACGGTAGCACAGCGCCGACGTGGGGCACCGCCGTTGCCATCTTCCTGCTCGTGCTCGCGGCCGCCATCCTCCTGCAGTCCTCTGTCAACGCCATCAACGATTACTGCGACTTCGTGCGCGGGCTCGACCGTCTGGAGAACTCGGACGATCCCAACGACGCAGTGCTCGTGTACGGCAACCTGTCTCCCGAACGGGCGCGCCTGCTTGGCTTTGCCTTCCTGGGCGCAGCACTGCTCTGCGGCATCCTGCCTGTCCTGCGGGGCGGTCTTTCGACACTGGCGCTGGGTGCGGTCGGCTGCCTCGTCGTCATCGCGTATTCTGCCGGCAAGTGGCCTCTGTGCAACTACCCTCTCGGCGAACTCGTCAGCGGCATCGCCATGGGAGCCTTGCTCACAGCCGCTGCGTACTCCGCGTTCGGCGGAGGTGTGCCGCCCACCGTCTTCCTGTACTCCCTGCCCTGCGTGCTCGGCATAGCCTTCATTATGATGACGAACAACCTCTGCGATATGGATCGGGACAAGGTGGCAGGGCGGCGCACCCTGCCACTGCTGCTGGGGCACGCAAAGGCGATGGTTGTCTATCGGTGTGGTCTTTGCGCCTGGATAGGAGCGATCTTCGTGCTCGTGGCGGCAGGTTTCACGGGCGGTCTTCCACGTTCGGCCGTGCTGCTTGCCTTCGCGCTTCCGTACCTCGCGACACAACTTCAGGCAAAGCCATGTCCGGAAACGCGCAGACGATGCATGCAAGGGATCGTTCGGCTCAACTTTCTGCTCGGTGCGGTCTATTTGGCCGGGGTTTCCGGCGAGCTGTTTTGATTTTATTGATGCGCTGTCGGCATGCAGCGGGAGCTGCGTCAGTCCGCAATCAGCGCCTTTTCCAGCAACGCAAAGAAGGTTTCTGTGTAGGCTTCCATGTCTGGTACCTGCCCAGCATCCCCTTGGAATTTCAGGGTGCTCAGAGTTGTGAGAAAGGAGCTCAGCCCACCGGTGATAATCGAGGCGATAAGGGCGGGGTCGCCGGGGCTAAAATCTCCGCTCTCCATGCCTTCCTGGATGTAGTCCGACAGGATTTGGAATCGTTCTTGGTTTAGGCGGTTTGTGATATCGATGATGGGCGGGGCGGCGAAGTACTCCGGGTGCGACGCGATGGTCGCCAGTAGGTTGCCGTCCTCGCTGAAGCGAATGAGGAGGGCTATCTCACCGGAAAGCCACACCTTGAGCTTGTCCCGTGGGGAAAGGGATGGATCGATGGATTCGCGGAGGCTTTTGTACGGATCCCCCATTTTGATATGCACGAGCTCGGTGATGATATCGTCTTTGCTGCTGAAATACTCATACAGGGTGGATTTCCCGAAGCCTGCACGGCGGGCGATCTCTTCCATGCGCATGTTTTGCGGACCGCCTTCGAGAAAGACCTCGAAGGCGGCGTTCAGAATGTGGTTGCGGCGATCTGTGCGACCGGCACGCGAATATTTCTCAACCTTTTCGTCCATCGCTGCCTCCGGGTGGTTGCGGTGGGCGGGAGTTGCCTGCCGGCGGTTGTTGCCGTGGGGGCAGGGGCGGGCGAGCCGCGCCTGCCGGGGGCTGCTGCTGCGGAGCAGGTCGTCCTACTGGCGGGCGACCGGGGGCGGGTGCCCCTACGGGTGGCGGGGGCGCGGGATGCCCCGCCTGCGATGGCTGCGGTTGCTGCGCCTGCTGCGGGGGTAAAGGCGGGCGAGCCGCGCCTGCCGGGGGCTGCTGCGGTGCGGGTTGTCCTGCCGGCTGCTGCGCGGGCTGCACTGCCGGCGGCGGCTGCTGCGGGAAAGGAATCGTTTCCTGTTCTGCTGCTTGGCGCAGGCGCAGGCGCTCCTGGCGTTCTGCGCGGCGCGCCTCGCGGCGCAGGCGACCCTTTTCGCGTTTTTCGTCGATGATCGCGTAGATGACAGGAATGAGCACCAGTGTTACCACGGTCGAGAACAGCAGACCGCCGATGACGCTGATGCCCATGGGCTGGATCAGCTCCCCGCCAGAGCCCAGCCCCAGTGCTAGCGGCAGCAGACCGAGGCAGGTCGTGAGCATGGTCATGAGGATGGGGCGGAATCGGAAGCGCCCCGCCGCCACGATGGCATCGGTGCGCGTGTCATAGTGCGCCCGGTTTTTGTTGATGAAGTCAACCAGCAGGATCGAGTTGTTCACGACGATGCCGCTCAGCATGATGATGCCAAGGAAGGCGACGAGCGACAGAGGTGTGTTCGTGAGGAACATGCCGATGAAGGCACCAGTCAGAGCGAAGGGAATGGCGAGCATGACGATGAACGGCTGTATCAGCGACTCGAACTGCGATGCGAGGATCATGAACACGATCAGCAACGATAGCAGCAAGGCATACACGAGATCGCTGAAGCTGCTGATCATCTCCTCGGCCTCCCCGCCCATGCTGTACTGGTATCCCTGCGGCATGGCATAGGTGGAAAGCGACCTCTCGATGTCCGTAGAGACGGACTGCAGGTCACGTCCGCTGAGATCCGCCGTGACATGGATCGTGCGGACTTGATCCTGCCGCTGAATCCGCGCAGGGGAGTTTGCGAGCGCGATGTCGGCGACCTCTCCGACCGTCACAGTCTGCCCCGTCTGCGTCATCATGGAAATCTGCTCCAGGTTTTCGATGGAGCTTCCATACTCGCCGTTCAAGGAGAGGATGATCTGCGTCTGCTCGTCCCCTTCCTGCAGGCTTGTCGAGCGTACACCGTCGAGCGACTGGCTGAGAGCCTGCGCGATCTGATAAGCGCTGACGCCGTAAGCGGAGGCGATCGCCCGGCTGGGCACGACCTGGACTTCCGGGTTGCCCTCCTGTAGGCTGCTCGCCGCATTGATCGTGCCATCCGTCTCCTTGACAATCGCAAGGACATCGTTTGCGATGCGGTCGAGTTCCACGTAGTCGTCGCCCGAGAGCTCGATCTGAATGGGGCTGCCCCCCATGGACAGACTCATCTGGTTGGTCGCCTGCACCCGAACCCTCGCCCCGGTTATGTCGCTAAGCCCCTCGGTGATCTGCGCGACCGTCTCTTCGGTCGAGAGCGCCCTCTGCCGCTTGTCTACAAGGCTGATGTCGATCGTCCCGGTATTTGCGGAGCTCGTTGTGCCGTAGCTCATCATGTCCGTGCCCCCGATGGACAGGGAATAGCTCTCCAGCCCTTCCACTTCGGTCGCCACATACGACTCGATCTCCTTCATCACTTTGTCAATGTCCTCGATGGATGTCCCGTAAGGCATCCTGGCGGTGACGGAGAGCGAAGACTCGTCGCTGCCGGGCAGAAGCTCCCCGCCGACATAGCCAACGAGTGCGGCAGAGACGACGAGCAGGACGACGCACAGCGAAAGGATCATCTTGCGGTGGCGAAGCGCGAAACGGATGACCCCTGTGTACCATTGGATGACATGGTTCAACAGCCGCCCGAACAGGATGAGTGGGTTAAAGCTGCGCTCCCCGTCCAAACCACCAACAGGCAGCAGACCATCCTCCGGACGTTCGAGATAGTCTGTGTCTATGTGCATGCTGCCGCGCCCGAGCAGCCTGCTGCAGAGCATCGGGATGACGGTCAGGGCGACGATGAGGGAACAGATGAGCGCAAATCCGATGGTGAAGGAGAACTCCTTGAAAATGGTCGAAGCAATGCCCTCGACAAACACGATGGGCAGGAAGACCGCGATCTTCGTCGCAGTTGCAGCGACGACGGGCATGGTGACCTCCCGCGTGCCCTCCACGGAAGAACCAGTGACATCCAATCCCTCACCCCGCCGCCGGAAGATGTTCTCCATGACGACGATCGAGTCGTCCACGAGCATGCCGATGCCGACGGCAAGACCGGACAGCGACAGCATGTTCATCGTGAACCCTGTGGCGAACATGAGGATGAAGGTCGCGATGATGGAGGTGGGAATGGAGATGGCGATAATCATCGTCGAAGCGAAACTACGGAGAAAGAGCAAGCAGATCAGGACTGCGAGCAGGCATCCGAGAATGGCGCTTTCCGTGACAAATGCAATCGACTCATTGATGAAATCGGCCTGGTTGATGCCGGGCGTGATCTCTATGTAAGGGTACTTCTCCTTCAACTCCGCAATCACCTGGTCGAGCCTGCGGTCGACCTGCACCGTGTTGGCGACAGTCTGCTTGTTGATGCTGACACCTATAGCGGGGTTTCCGTCCACGCGCCCGATCGTCTGCTGCACGCGCTCGCGCTTCACGATTTCGGCAATGTCCCCGAGCCGAACCACCTCCTGCGTCGGAAGCGGGAGCGCCACATTTTTCAGTTCGTCCAAGGAGTGGAACTCCCCGATGGTTCGCACAACGACATCCAGGTTGCCCTTCTTGACCACACCGCTCGGCAGCGAGATGTTGCTCGCCGAGAGCGCCTGGGAGATCTGTGCGAGCGTCAGGTGGTAACCCTCGAGCCTAGCCTGATCCACGCTGACGCGGATCTCTTCTTCCGTCCCGCCGAACATGCTCGTGGAGGCGACACCCTCCATGCGCTCGAATGCGGGTATGATCTCATCCTGCGCTATGCGTGTCAGCTCAGACATGTCGAGATCGCCCGAAATGTACAGAGAAGCGATGGGAAGCATGTCGGGGTTCATCGAGATGACCATTGGTTTCGATGCGCTTTCGGGCAGGTAGTCCGCGACGAGGTCGATCTTCTCGCGGATGTTGAGCCCCGCAAAATTCATGTCCGTCCCGTTTTCAAACTCCGCCAGCACGAGCGACATCCCCTCTGATGAGTAGGATGTGATCCCGCTGATGTTCTCTGTCGTTGCTACCTGCTGCTCAATGGGGCGCGTTACCATGCTCTCGACTTCCGTCGGGGCGGCGTTAGAATAGTTCGTGACCACGACGGTCATCGGGAGCTCCATCTTCGGGAAGAGGTCGACCGGCAGCCGCGTAAAAGAGATGATGCCGAAA
>JAITHG010000306.1 GCA_031280075.1 Eubacteriales Family XIII. Incertae Sedis bacterium
ATGAGTGTGCCCGCCCCGATCGCCAGCAGGGAGACGATCGTGATGGACTGGAGTATGTTCCGGATGTTGAGCGGCTGCAGCATCGCCCCCCCGGAGGACACCGTGAAGACGAGAATGACGGCAGCGAGAAGCAGGAGGAGGATCCCGTTTTTCGACCGGAAGGCTAGGCGCACGACTTGCATGGGATCAACCCGGCAGCGCTTTCAAACTGAGACAGCGCTGCGCGGCCCCTTTAAAGACAAGATATTCATTCACTGCATTTTCTCTCCATTTGCATCGCCCAGAGATGTACATGCAGACATCACTCCCCTTTGTAGTTCGTTTTGCCACATGACAAAATGATAGCGGGCAGCACAGGGCAAACACCATACGCTGGTCAATATACAGTATTGTACACGATGCAAACAGCTGCCCGCCATGTCAAATACATACTTGCCATAACAGCCCGTCTATGCCTACTTATCTCCCCGCCCGACAAACAGCCCGCTGTCTACCCGGATCTCCGCCCCTGTCACCTTCGGGTTTGTGCACAGGAAGAGCGCGGTATAGGCGACATCCTCCGGCTGGACAAACTTGCCGAGCGGCACGCCTGCCTCGACACCCTTGTACTTCTCCGCATCGAAACCGGGGATGAAGCCCTTCATCATCGGGGTGTCCGTCGGTCCGGGCATGATCGTGTTCACGCGCACCTCCGGCGCGAACTCCACCGCCAAGGCGCGCGACATCGTGTTGATCGCCCCCTTTGAGCAGGAGTAGCAGCAGGTCCCGCCGCGCGGGCGCATGGATGCCACCGAGCTGATGTTCAGGATGACCCCGTCCCCCGTCTTGCGCAGCTCAGGCACGGCATGCTTCGCGCAGAGCCAGGGTCCGACCACGTTCACGCTGAGGATGCGTTGAAAATCAGCGACCGCCACCTCCTCAATCGGCGTGGCGAACTGCGGGATGCCTGCCACGTTGAACAGGATGTCGATCCTGCCGTAGGCGGACACTGCGGATGCGACCATCGCCTGGACGGACACCTCGTCCGACACATCCACTTGGACAGCGGTCGCGTCCCCACCGTCTGCGCCGATTTCCGCCACCGTGGCCTGCACGGCTTCCAGGTTCAGGTCGGCAGCCACCACCTTCGCGCCCTCCGAAGCGAACAGCTTCGCGCTCGCCTTCGCCATGCCCGAGCCTGCCCCCGTGATCAGCGCCACTCGTCCTGTCAGTTTTCCGCTCATGTCTTCACCTCCACCTTTCTTGCAGTTTTATGTTTATTATATAATTGATATGTTTATTCTCGGCTGCCATGCCATGGTCATCACCGCAGGCAGCGCCGCGCAGCACAGCACCGCGTCATTCGTAGTACCCTTCCGGGGACTTGACAAGCCCCGAAAACTGCGCCAGGTCATGCCCATACCAGATCTCCGCACCTGTCTGCCCCGCTACGTCCAGGATGTAGTCCACCGTGCGATCCCAGCCCTCCCGGTCGACGCAGAACCCGCCCGGCGGGTTGCGGGGCGGCCCCATGCTCTCTGCAGAATAGATGGCATCGCCGACGAGCAGTTTGCGCCCGGACTTCGGCAGGTCGATCATCAGCCCGAGCAGACCATAGGCATGCCCGCGCCCGAAATTGTACATCGTCAGCCCCGGCAGCAGCTCGCGTGTCTGGAAGTCGTCCGGTACGAGTTCCCAGTTCAGCCGCCTTCCGATATAGTACTCCATGTCCTTGTGCGCCTGCATCTGACCGAGTCCGTAGTCGCGCATGTTGCTGGTGAACTCCGTCTCGGAGACGAGGATGCGCGCGTTGGGGAACGCGTCCAGGTAGCCGATGTGGTCACAGTGCATGTGTGTGAGGTAGACGATGTCGATGTCCTCCGGGGTCAGCCCGATCTGCCGCAGCCGCGCGGGGGGCGTATCCTCCTCTCGCATCTTGAGGTGCTTCAGCACGAACGGCAGTTGCCGATCCGGCAGTTTGTGCGCCGCCGCATCGAAGAGGATGTCCGCCTCCGGGTGGCGGATGAGCACAGTCCACGACGGGAAGCAGATGGTTTCGCCCGGAGCCGCCACCGCGTAGAGGTCGCTCTTGGCACTGCCGACATTCATCCCGTTCCCCATGACGTAGACGCGCATGCTGTCCACTCGTTCCATAAATACCATCACTCCTTTCTGCTGTCCTGTACAATATTGCAACACGGCTCCTGCTCATGAATGGTTCGGCAGAAACATCACGATGTCCGGCACGGCGATCAGCAGCGCCACGTGACAGAGATCCGCGACTAGGAAGGGGACGACACCCCGGTAGAGATCCTGGATGCGCACGCCAGTCGTCTTCGCGATCATGAACAGGTTTACGCCAAAGGGCGGCGAGATGAGCCCAAACTCCATCATGCGCGTGATGATCACGCCAAACCAGACGGCATCGTAGCCGAGCGCTGTCACGATCGGGAAGATGATGGGCAGCGTGAGCAGGATGGACGCGAACACGTCCATGAAGGCACCCAAGAAGATGTACATGACGATGATGAGCAGCAGGATGACGAAGCGCGGCACGCCGTGATCCATGTTCAGGCTGATGATGGACGAGCCGAAGGACTGCGGGAGGTTGCTCATGGTCATGAAGCGCATGAATACGTAGGCACCCACGAGGATGGTGAACATCGTCGCGTTTGTCTTGAGCGTGTCGCTCACGGTCTCGAGCAGCTTGGCCCTGTCCAGCCTGCGCAGGCAGAGACAGATGACAAAGGCGACGAAGGCACCGCCTGCCCCCGCTTCGGTCGGCGTGAAGACACCGGCGTACAGCCCGCCGATGATGGCGGCAAAGAGCACGAGCACCGGCCAGACCGGCACGGTCGCCTTGAGCTTTTCGCGCATCGGGTAGCGTACCGGCTCGGGCGCGAGATCCTTCCGGAAGCGCGTGACGATGCTGACCGTGACGATGTAGAACAGCACCTGAAGGACACCGGGGAAGAAGCCTGCGAGGAAGAGCGCCCCCACGCTCGTCTCCGTGATCGTCCCGTAGATGATGAAGCACATGCTGGGCGGGATGAGGATGCCCACGGTGCCGCCGCAGGCGATGACCGCGCCCGCGAGCCTGTCGTGGTAGCGGTGCCGCTTCATCTCCGGATAGCAGACTTTGCCCATCGTGACCGCCGTTGTCACGCTGTCGCCGCAGACGGCGGCGAAGAATCCACAGGCCATGGCGGTCGCCATCGCGAGCCCGCCCTTGATGAAGCCCAGCCACTTCGCCGCGAAGTTGAACAGATCCGCCCCCAGCCCCGACACCGCCAGGATGACACCCATGAGCACGAAGACCGGCAGGGGCGACATGGAGTAGAGCGCCGTCTGGCTGTAGGGAAGCAGCCCCATTACGTTCTTCGTGAAGTCCCAGCCCTGGAGCCACAGACAGCCGAGGAAGCCGACGAGGATCATCGCGTAGGCGACCTTCATGCGCGTGAAGATGAGGACGATGACGAGGGCGATGCCGATGATGCCGACGACGACCGGGCTCACAGCGCATCACCCCCCTCTGCCTCAGCGCCCTCTTCTTCCAGGATCTGCCCACCTGCGCGCAGATCCTGGACGAGGTTCAGGACGAGTGCCACAGACATGACCAGATAGCCGAAGGCGGTCGCGAGCATGAAGGGCCATTTGGGGATGCCGAGCCGCAGGCTGCCGACGCCTGTCCCCATCGAGAAGAGCGCCTGCACCGTCGTGCAGTAGACGATGACACCGCCCATGGCGACGCAGAGCAGCTCGTTGACCACCGTCACCGCCTTCGGAACCCGGAACAGCTCGACGACGATCATGCCGCGCTTCAGCGTGCAGTAGCCCACACCGAAGTAGACGACGA
>JAITHG010000286.1 GCA_031280075.1 Eubacteriales Family XIII. Incertae Sedis bacterium
GCGGCGCATCGCCGCCCTCGAGGGCGGTGTGGCTGCCCTCGCCGTGTCCTCGGGCGCGGCGGCGCTCACTTACACCTTCCAGGCGCTGGCACAGGCGGGCGACCACATCGTCTCAGAGAAGACCATCTACGGCGGCACGTTCAACCTGCTCGCAAACACGCTGCCGCTATCGGGCATCCAGACTACCTTCGTCGAGCCGGACGACCCCGCCAACTTCGAGCGCGCCATCCGCCCGGAGACGAAGGCGATCCTGGTCGAGACCCTCGGCAACCCCAATTCGAACGTCGTCGATTTCGCGGCGATCGCGGACATCGCGCACCGGCACGGCATTCCGCTCGTTGTCGACGCGACCTTCACGCCGCCCAACCTCATCCGCACGATCGAGTACGGGGCAGACATCGTCGTCCACTCCCTCACGAAGTTCATCGGCGGGCACGGCGCGGGGCTCGGCGGGGTCATCGTGGATGCGGGGCGCTTCGACTGGAAGAAGGACGGTAAGTACAAGCCCATCGCAGATCCGAACCCGAGCTATCACGGCATCAGCTTCGCGGACGCAGTGGGACCCGCTGCCTTCGTGACCTACATCCGCGCCATCCTGCTGCGCGACACAGGCTCCACGATCGCGCCGCTCAACGCCTTCCTGTTCATCCTCGGGCTGGAGACGCTGTCGCTGCGCGTCGAGCGGCATGTGGAAAATACGCTGAAGGTCATCGAGTGGCTGAAGACGCAGCCGAAGGTTCTGCGCATCAACCACCCCTCGCTGCCAGGCCAGCCGAGTCACGAGCTCTACAAGAAGTACTTCCCGAAGGGGGCAGGCTCCATCTTCACCTTCGACATCGAAGGGGGGCAAGCGGAGGCGCACGCGTTTATCGACAAGCTCCAGATCTTCTCCCTGCTCGCCAATGTCGCGGATGTCAAGTCGCTGGTCATCCACCCCGCGACGACCACGCACTCGCAGCTGCCCGCCGAAGAGCTCGCCGCCCAGAACATCTACCCAAACACCGTGCGGCTGTCCATCGGCACGGAGGATATCGAGGACATCATCGCCGATCTGGATCAGGCGCTGAACGGGTAGCAGGGGACAGGGGCAGGCATCCGTCCATCGTGCACTTGTAGGTAGAAACCGTCGGCTTGACTGGCGGTTTCTGTTATTACCCCGGCGGCGCAAGCACCACGTGTCGCTGCGCTCCTCGCAATGACGAACAAACTTGGTAGCGCAATTATTGAATCTACAACGGGGGGCTGAACAGTAACGATATAGGAATAATACGAATTGATTTTTCGGAAAACCACCTGCTATTATTCCGATAATATGCTATACTGAAAAGGAAAGCGAGGCGCGAGTTTATGGATTACATGACCGTAAAACAAGCCGCGCAAGCATGGGGCATCTCCGACAGGCGCGTCCGTTTGCTTTGTGCGCAGGGAAAGATAGACGGAATTATCCGCAAGGGGCGCAGCTATCTGATTCCTGCCAATACATTAAAACCGATTGACAGGCGCAGCTTGCGAGGAAAAGACATACCAGAACAGTACGCGGCACTGTTTGCGTCTGTGGACGCGATGAAAGCCGAGCTTGATCGCCGCCGTCCGCTTACTGAGGGGGAACTGGGGCGCTTGCAGGATGAATTTCTCGTTGAGTTTACCTATAACTCCAATGCGATTGAGGGCAATACCCTTACCCTGAAGGAAACCGCCCTTGCCTTAGAGGGTGTGACGATAGACCAAAAGCCGCTCAAAGACCACCTGGAGGCGGTAGGACACCGGGACGCTTTTCTATACGTTACGGAGTTGGTCAGCGAAAAAACACCAATTTCTGAGCGGGTTGTCAAGGAGATTCACGCCTTGGTGCTGATGAACAGACCGGAAGACAAGGGCGTGTATCGGCGGATCCCTGTTACAATCATGGGCGCGTTCCACAAACCGCCGCAGCCGTATCTTGTTCCTCCGCAGATGGAACAGCTAGTCGTGGATTTGGCGCATGACAAAAGGCATAGTCTTGAAAAAGCGGCACTGTTTCATCTGAATTTTGAGGGCGTTCATCCCTTTGTCGACGGGAACGGACGCACGGGCAGACTACTCATCAACCTCATGCTCATGCAGGCGGGATACCCGCCCATCAATGTGAAATTCGCGGACAGAAAACGGTATTATGACTGCTTTGACAGCTATTTTCGGGATAGCGACGCTTCGCCCATGGTTGAAATGATCGCGGGATATGCCAAAGAACGGCTCTCGCAAATGCTCCAAATATTACATGCCTGATTTCTCGCTTTGACATCTCCTTGAGGACGAAAGGACTTCGCTTCACCGCCGATCTGCGCTGTCAGGACAACGCCTTGACGGCGTCGGCGGAAAGCCCGGTTGCCTCGCATATCTGGGATGGCGTAAGCCCGATGGAGAGCATCTGTCGCGCGATGGCTTCCCTTTCCTCGAGCCGTCCTTCCTCGCGTCCTTCCTCGCGCCCTTCCTTCTTGCCCTTTTCAATGCCCTGCCCAAAGCCCTGCCCAAAGCCCTGCCCAAAGCCGACCTCAACGCCTTCCTCCCGTGCGCCCTCGATCTGATCCACACGGTCGCGCCATGCCCTCTCCCGTGCCTCTACCTGCGCCCGCAGTTGCTCGTCGCCGGACAGGCGCTCTATGACCGCCACCGCCTTCTTGATCTCCGGGCTTGCCTGTGCCACCATCTCGAACTCCTCCTTCTTCTCTGCCCTGAGGAACCGCACCCAACTGCCGACCAGCGTGCCGTCGCCCTGCAAGGGCAGCTTCTTCAGCTCCAGCGTATGGATCTGCAGGAGGTCGGTCAGTACCTGGTGCGACACCACGTTCATGAGCAGGTGTGCATTGTGGTAGTGCTGCGCCTCCGGCACGATCTCATGGTCGGCGA
>JAITHG010000305.1 GCA_031280075.1 Eubacteriales Family XIII. Incertae Sedis bacterium
TCAAAGCGCCACGTTCACAGCCGCAACTGATCCTGTGCGTACTTCGCAAGATCCGCGATCGCCTCGCAGGTCGCGGCACAGAGCTGCTCCGCGAGCCGGCGCGTCTTTTCGTCCGCATCCGTCGCCGCCAAGATGCCGTCGAACCTTTCCCGCAGCGCCAATGGGATGCGGTCGTATTCGCTGTTCGTGTAGGAAAATGTGTACTGCGCCATCGTATCGCTCCTCTCCACAACACTGCCGCACTCCGCAGCGTCCGATCATGCGTCAGGCAGATTGCCTTACAGCGGGCTGTAGAGCACCGCGCGCGGAAGCTCTTCCATCTCCCCGGCAAGCGCCGCCAGCTCGCCGTACTTCATGCAGGCCGTCCCGCAGTGCTTCACGCAGGCGGGTTTGTCGTCCTCCCCGGAGGCAATGCGCTCGGCGCACAGGTTGCAGAGCGGCGTGAAGTAGGGCTGGTAGTCGAAATGTACGCGATCCGTGCCCGGCTTTTCCGTGATCTGCTCCACGATGCGGATGCCCCACTGTCCCACATCGAAGCCGTTCTCCTGTTTGCAGGCGATCTCGCAGGCATGGCAACCCGTGCAGTAATGCATGTCCACCAGGATACCCTTCTTGTGCATGGTCAAACCTCCTGTCCTTTCCTGTCCCGTTCTGTCCCGTCCTGACGGTGCCGCCCTCACCGGTTTCCCCATACGGCCACAGGCGGCTTGTCGGGCGAACCCCCATCCATCTTTGCGAGGCGCACGAGGGTGTACTTGTAGGCGTTGCCGCCGTAGCCCGTCCGCGACTGTGCCCCGAAGGGCACGATCTTGTTCACGTTCACGTCCCAGGACGCGTAGAGGTTTGGCGAGGCACCGGGGGTCTCGGGCAGCCACCACCCGTGCAGGACGCTGACCGTCCGGGGATGGATGCCGGGGTTGATCTTCACCTTGCGCGTGATGCGTCCCCTGTCGTTCTCGATGAAGACCCATTCCCCCTCGTCCACCCGCAGGTCGCGTGCCGTATCCGGGTGGATCTCGACCTCAGGCCAAGGGGCGCACTCGCGCAGCCAGGGGATGTTTCTGTGCTCCGAGTGGAAGAACACCGGGGAACGCCGACCCGTGATCATGACGAGCGGATACTTCTTGAACAGCTCGGGCGTGGACATCTCGCTCTCGAAAGGCTCCTGGTAATAGGGAAGGTCATCGACGCGCGTGTGCCCCGTCGCGCCCCAGGCAGCGTTCTGCGAGGATTTCAGCTCCACCTTGCCGGAGGGCGTGCGGAAGCCGGGCTGCCCGTCCGCACGCAGCGCGCCCGTCTCGTAACGCCGGTAAGGCACCCAGGCGCTGCCCTCCTCATCGCCCCACTTCCATCCGCCGCGCTCCGCCAGCTGCGCCCACGTCATGCCCGTCGGTTCGAGCCGCCAGTCCATGTAGTCCGCGATGCCGTTCGGAAAGCGCTCCTTCAGCTCCGGGTTGAAACGCGATGCCATGTCCATGGCGATCTCCCAGTCGCTCTTGCACTCCCCGACCTGCACGGCAGGCTGGATGATCTGCACGGGCTGGTACCAGGCGCGGAAACCCGTCCGCTCGGCAAAGGTGGCAGCGGGCAGGATGAGGTCGGCGACCGACATGGTCGTCGGGTTGTGGAAGAGGTCTACGACGACATTGAAGTCCATCGCCTTGAGCGCCTCGAGGTGCATGCGCATGTCTGCGCCGTTGCCGACGGGGTTGGATGTCTGGATCCACGTCGCCTTGATGGGATAGGGGTTTTGCGTGAGCATCTGCTGCACGGCGAGATCGGGCTGGATGTAGCAGCGCCACTTGCGCAGCCAGCCATACTCCTCCGAGCCGATGCGCTGCTGCACGACCTGCTCGACGAACTCGTCCCCGTACATGTCTGCGAGCTGGTAGTTGTCAAAGGGGTAGGCTGACACCTGGTAGGCGTTGCGTGCGATGACGTTGCCGCCTGGCACGTCGATGTTACCAGTGATCGCCCAGAGGATGTTGATGGCCTCGGCGACGATGACGCCGTCCGGTGCCTGGTCGATGGGCAGCCCCCACTGGATGGCGGAGCCGGGCGAGTTCTGCGCGTAGGCGCGCGCCGCCTCGAGGATCGCCTCCTTGGGGACGCGCGTGATGCTCGCCACCTTTTCGAGGGGATACTCCTTCGCGCGCTCCCGCAGCGCTTCGAAGCCGATGCACCAGTTTTCCACGAAGTCATGATCGTACCAGTCGTTTTCGATGATGGCGTGGATCATGCCGAGGGCGAGCGCCCCGTCCGTCCCGGGGCGGAGCTGCAGATGGTGCTCGGCGCGGCTGGTCAGGAAATTCTGCCGGGGATCGATGACGATGAGCTTCGAACCGCGCTTCATGCAGTCGACGACCCAGTTCCCATAAAACCCGTCTGGGCAGCCTGTCGTCGGATCCTGCGCCCAGACCACGATGTACTTCGGCAGGCGGTAACGCGGGTCATCGAAGCGTTTTTCGAAGAACTGCGAACAGTCCGCGACGCTCGTATCGCCCTGGATGCAGCTCATCGCGCCCAGCCGGGGACCGTAGCACGCCTGCCCGCCAAGCCCGAGCTGCGACCAGTTTGGGCTGCCGTAGTTGTAGGCGATCAACGACATCGGACCGCCGATGTCACGCCCAGTCCCCTGGATGAAGATGACCGCCTTCGCGCCATACTCCTCCTTGATCCTGCCGAATCTCTCTTCGATGATGCCGTATGCCTCGTCCCAACCGATCGGCTCGAAGCGCCCGTCGCCGCGCGCACCCTTGCGCAGGAGCGGGCGCGTGATGCGCTCCGGGTGGTACATGAACTGCGTCATGGCGAGCAGGCGTGCACAGCCCCGCCCCTGGTTCCATGGATGACCCTCGTCCCCTTCCACCTTGACGACCTTTCCGTCCTTCACATACAGCTTGCAGCCGCAACCGCCGTGGCAGCCCGGTCCCGCCGACCACGTGGTCGTGGTCACAACGCGGTCATATTCCTTGCGCATGGGTGCATCACCTCCGTCCCCAACAGTTCGTCCATTCCGACATGGTCTGCGCCTCTTCCCTGCAACGTCCTGCCGACTGCGCACCAGAGCGTTCCGATGCGCCTCTCGATGCCATTATACCATCCGTTGGCAGGGCGCGCGCCGCCGAACCCTAATTATGGTATACTGAATTACGGGATTGCCCGTCTGCCAGACACAGTGCAATATTTCGTTTCCGATCAATATTGTGCCAATAACAGAACAGGAAGAGATATGATCATCCAAGAAGCGGCATTGAACCTTATCAAAAGAAATGTGTACCCGCGTATTCCGGACAGGCTGATCGAGGCGTTCGTCGATGCCTCCTTCGAATATTCGGCGCAGAATAAACTGATCCTCACTGCGGAACGGGGCGACGAACAGCTTTTCCCCCTGCTGCGACCGACCCACCAGAAGAGCGCCGTCCTGGCTCGGGCGCTGTACGGGAAGCCCATGGAGCTGTTCCGCGTCTTCTTCTATGACAAAGACATCCCCTTTGCCGAACAGCGGCACGGGGTGTCGTTCTGCTCGAGATACCCGGACATAGAGGCAGCGCTGCCCAAGCTGTACGCAGCGAGCGGCGTAGGCTGGACCTGCCCGGACATCCAGTCCGAGAAGCTTCCACCCGCGCTTGACGAAGGTTTTGTACGCACCCGCATCGAAAACGCCTATCGCAGGTACGTGGACAGACCGTACCATCCGGAGACATTCGGTCTCCCCGACGCGCTGTGCATCGATAGGCTCGTCCGGCTGGTCCTCGAAGGGTACCTGATTGAGCTGGGATGTTCGGATGTCATGGAGTTTTCGCGTGGGCGCTTCGTGTTCGATGTGGGGCTTCTGAACGTCAACCGGGAAATCCTCTACCTCATCTACAGCCCGGAAGCAGAGACGCTCGACTTCTGCACCTACCGGCGCGCTTCGATCGATTATCCGAACGAGGATCGCAGGATGAAGAAGTGTATGGACGCGCTGAACGGCTTCGACAAGAACAACAGCCTCGGCTATCCGCTGATGAAGCGCTGGGCGTACATCGACCGGGAGAAGTACGAATGGCTGCGCCTTACAATGCTGAACGAACGATGGGCACCCGGCGGCGGCACGCCCGACCCGGTGGCGGAGGAACGCGCCATCGAGCGGTACATCGAGAATACCTTTGTGCGCCTCCTGTGGGAAAAGAAGGTGCTGATGTTCAACGGGCGCAAAGAGCCGGTGGTCTCTTTGGAGCATGCGACGATCGCCGTTTTCAATACCGGGCTGGTCAACAAGACCTACCAGTCCATCTACGCCCTCTTCAAGAAAAACGAGAAAAGCGTCCCCATCTGGAAGCTCGACGGCTTCGAGGTCGCCGGGCGCGGCGCGATGAACGGGGTGTCAGTGCTGCCGGAGCGGGCGCGCTACTTCGAGACGAAGGAGGACATGTTCTACGACCTCGACATCTCGAACGCGAAGTACCCGGAACTGAATTTCGACCATATGCTCATCGACAATTTCGAGCGGCTGCCCGAGAAGATCCGTGAGAACTATCTGGGCAGCCAGTACGGCGACTACCTCGCAGCCCGCGAATACACGCGCCGGGAGATTCGTGCCAATCGTCCGTCGAACGCGAAGAACACGCTGATGATGCTCTTCAAGAACGCGCTCGAAAAGTCCGTCCTCATGGCGGAGTGGAACTATCGGACAGGCATCCCCATGTACTACATCCCAGAAGGGGAGATGATCATCCTCCTGCCCATCGCGCTCGAGAGCGAGCTGGACATGCTGCGCGACCCCGAGAAATCCACAACAGACCTGAAAATCGACCTCGCCGTGGCAATGAAGCGTTCGAGCGAAGGCAATGTCACGAAGTACATCGGCAAGACAATCTTCACCCTGCCGATGGCTTACCGCAGCGCACGGTTGGTCGCACGCCCAGCCAACGAGTGGCTCACGGTGGACATGGCAGGCGGAGGCGAGGACGAGTGAAGGGCGGACGCGTTGTACCATCCGTCGGCAAGGTTGCAGCCGTCTGACAGACGAGTTTGTTGCAACCCGATACTTGATGAATATGGTACAATAAACAAAAGGCACTGAACACCGCCGCTTTCTTGGGGATGTATTGAAGGAGGTACTGTTATGAAAACGAATCATGTCACAGAGGATACGAGCTACCGGGCGCTGGTCGTCTACGAGGAGGACGGGGGGTATGACTGCCGAGTTGCGGAGAAGCGCATCGGCGACCTGCCGGAGGGCGAGGTGCTGATTCGCGTCCACTACTCTTCCCTCAATTACAAGGATGCCCTCTCGGCAGCAGGCAACAAGGGGGTCACGAAGTCCTACCCGCATACGCCTGGAGTCGACGCGGCAGGCATCGTCGTGCGCAGCGATGACCCCGCCTTCCAGGAAGGCGATGCTGTCGTCGTCACGGGATCGGTCTTCGGGATGAGTCTGTCAGGCGGGTTGCAGGAGTACATCCGCGTGCCTGCCGGGCTGCCCATCGTGCTCCCCAAGGGTCTGGACATGCGCCGGAGCATGGAGTACGGCACGGCAGGCATCACCGCCGCCATGTGCGTGCAGCGCCTCGTGGAAAGGCACGGCATCCGCCCAGAGGATGGGGACGTGGCGGTGTCCGGCGCGACCGGCGGGGTCGGGTGCTACGCGGTGCAGCTGCTTGCGCGACTCGGCTACCGCGTCATCGCTGCGACATCCAAAGCGGACGCAGCGAGCCTGATGGAGGGCATCGGCGCGGCACAGGTCATCGACCGGAGCGAGATTGACGATACGTCGGGCAGACCCCTTATGCGCCCTCGCTGGAAGGCAGCCATCGACACGACGGGCGGCAACATCCTCGCGACACTCATCAAGACCACGGCCTACGACGGAGCCATCGCCTGCTGCGGCAATGCCGCCGGGGGCGACCTGCACACGACGGTCTTCCCCTTCATCCTGAACGGCGTGACGCTCTACGGCGTGGATTCTGTGAGCTGCACGACCGAATACCGCAGATCCATCTGGGAGCTGCTTGCGGGTCCGTGGTCACTGCCCTCCCGGCCGGAGATGCTGCGAACAATCCCCCTCGAGGCGGTTCCGGATGCCCTCGCCGCCCTGCGTGCCGGCACGAACACGGGGCGCGTCGTCGTGGAGCTCTGAGGCAGGAGGATTTAATCCTATTTAAATCTCAGATAAATTGCAGTTCCATCTTGACACGGTAGTATAATTCCACCAAAAGATCCGCACTGGGCGGAGGGGTTGTACAGAAAAGGAGATCGCGATGGATGTCACGTTGGAGCAGATTGATGCACTAAAAAAACGCGCGAATGTGTCCTATGAAGAAGCACGCGCGGCCTTGGAGGGCACGGAGGGCGACCTGCTGGAAGCCCTGATCATCTTGGAGCGGGAAGGCAAGACGAAGCACCGGGCAGCAGGTTACAGCACCAATGGCAGTGTTCCGCAGACGTTTTCCGAATTTGGCGCTGGCTCTGGCGCAGGAACAGGCGCGAGGCACGGCGGGAAAAAGCGCGGTGCGAACCAAGGCGCGGGCAGCACGGACTGGCAGGGACAGTGGCAGAGCGACGGATGGGGCGGTTCGGACGGATCCTTCTCCGGGAACGGCTCCCGGCATCACGGCTATGCCGGTGTCGGGGAGGTTCTCTCGCAGCTCTGGTCTGCATTTATGCGCCTGATCGCGCGCGGCAACATCAACCATTTTGAAGTGTTCCGCCATGGGA
>JAITHG010000042.1 GCA_031280075.1 Eubacteriales Family XIII. Incertae Sedis bacterium
TTCTGCTTATTCCGTTCTCCCCACCAGAGGTGGGGGTTTAATGTCTGGCGTAATTAAGTTGATCTCTGGAGCAACCAAGGGTACAATGTTCCATACAGGGATTCGCCGGAACGCGTGGAAGGAACACCATGTACAGCATCACATTCCAACAGATCGAGGCCTTCTTGACAATCGCCAAGCACATGAACCTGTCCAAGGCCGCCGATGCCCTCTACATCTCCCAGCCCGCGATCAGCAAGACCTTGCAGCGCTTTGAGGAAGGCGTGGGCATGCGGCTGTTCCTGCGCAGCAACCAGGGCGTGTTCCTCACGCCGGAGGGTGAGCAGCTCCGCGCGAAGCTCGAGCCCCTGTACCACAGGCTCAACCAGGCGATCGACGAGGTGCGCGCCGATTCGGACGCGCCGCCGAAAACGCTGCGCATCGTCGAGCCCACCATATACGACCTCTCGGAAAACTACATAGAAGCGAAGGGGCTCATCCGGCACTTCGAAGAACTGCATCCGGAAATTCAGGTGGTCGAATCCCTCTGCGACTTCCGGGAAATGCGCCAGTCGCTCGAGTTCGCGAAGACGGATGTGGCCATTTTGCAGGATTTCGTGCTGGACGAAATGGAGAACATCCACTACAAACGCATCTCGGAATTCAGGATGTTCGTCGCGATGTCCGTAGAGCACCCTTTGGCGAAGAGTGCCACCCTGCCCATCGACGCGCTGTCCGGGGAGGTGTTCTACCGCGTTCCCTATCTGAACGAGGAGCGCTCGCGCGAAATCTATGCAGAGGAATGCCGCGAGATCGGTTTCATGCCAAAACGCTTCGAATTCGTTGAGAACGTCCAGACACTGATGCACGTCTTCCGGGAAAAGAGAGGCATCGGCATCGTCGGGCGCTTCACCCACTTCGGGGAAGACGACATCCGGTACTATCCCATCCCAGAACTAAGCCGCCCCAAATACATTGTCGCAGCGTGGCGCAGCGACCGCCTCACACCGGAGGCGAAGCTCTTTGTCCGCCTGCTGCCTGGGGAGGAGCTCCTCATGGACAAGACTCAGAGCACGATATAGCTCATGATAAAGCGAAACAGCTCCTCGTCCAGCTCCTCCGTGACGGGTCTGAACTTCTCGGCTGCCTCTGCGTCAAAGTCCGGATGCACCTTCAGATATTCGTCAAACCCTTTTAGATAGTCCTTGTCTTCCATTGATATTGCCTCCTGCTGATATTACCGCCGGCGTATGACCTCAGTACACCGCGTTGTCGCGCACCCATTCCAGCACCGCCTGCAGCTTGCCGACATCGATCGTCCGCACGTCCATTACGCTCTGGTTGAACGTGAAGAAGAAATGTCCCGTCTTCATGCCGACATCGAGCAGCCGCTTCGCCTCGTCGATGCATTCCTCCTTGCTGCGCGTGAGCGTGATCATCGGGTCGAAGAAGCCGCCCCAGGCGTGCCCCTGCCCGAACGTGTCCGCAAAGACCTGCGGGTCGCCCTGGTCGCACCAGCCGATGGTCGAGGCAGGCAGCGTCGCGAGGAAGTCCGTGTAGCGCGTCCAGTCCTGCTCGATGAAGAGCGTACTGCTGACCCCCAGCTTCTCCACCCGCAGGATCAACTCCTTGAGGGATGGCCAGAAGAATTCCTCGAACTGCCGTCGGTTCATGAACGGTCCGATGTGCAGCGGAATGAAGCAGCCCCTGCCCGGCGCAGGCGCACCCGGCGCGGCGAGCCGCACCATGTAGGGGAGGATGGCCTCAACGGCTGCCTTCACTTTTTCCGGATAACGGTAACAGTCCGAAGTGATGTTGCCAAAGCCCCTGAACTGATCGGAGATGAAATCGAGCGGCGCGACCGTCGTGGGACCTGCGATCGTCCCTGCCGCATAGCCGAAGCGCTCCGCCATCTTCCCGTAGATGGCGAGATGGGCATCCGTCTGCCTGCGGTACTCTGCGAATGCCTTCGCAAACGAGAGGCTGCGGTTCACCGGGTCTGCGTCCAGCTCCGAGCAGACGCGCGGCATGATGACCTCGAGGATCATCTTGAACGGCCCTTCGATCCACTGGTCGTACTCGTCCTCTTCCATGAGGATCATGCCCGAGTGCTGCACCGCACCGCCCGAGCCCATCACCCAGTTTTTCGAACCGAGGATGTCGTAGACCGGCGGATAGCGCAGGTTGACGGACGGAAGGGAGTCCGAATAGAAGGTCTCGCAGACCAAGGCGTGCGCCTTCTCCGCAAGCGCCAGGTCGTAGTGGCAGTCGAGCAGGCGTACATCCGCCAGCCCAGCCGCCGCCTCCAGCGTAAACAGCGCAAACACCGGCACGCGCTTCGGCGTGCGCAGGGCGACCAAGTCCTCCCGTATGGCGTTCCGCTCTTCAAAAAGTCTCATAGCCTGTTCATTCAAGGAAACTCACCGCCTTCAAATATAGAATAATGTCAACTCCCGCTGTCCCCTCCACATTAGCCCATTCCGGAGGATGCGTAAAATAATGATTTCATACCGTGTATAAACGCCCCATTATGGCAGGAATCGGCAGGCACCCCCAAAGCGGCAGGCTTCCCACGCCTGCCGGCCGTGTGGCGATGGACATCTATAATATTCTGATTATAGCGCGCCCCAAACAGTTATTTTACACGGAACAAGCCTGCAAATATGATTTTCCTGTAAACGTTCCAGAACGTACAGGGTCTGTCGCGTCGGCAGCCATGCGCTGCACCAAAACGGATGCGATGCCCTGCTGCAAAAGGTGGCGGCGCGCTGGGGCGCGAAAGGAGGAAAGCATGAAAAAGCGGTTACTGAACGGGATGCTTGCTGCGGTACTCTGCCTCGCCCTCGTGTTTGGGGCGGCAGCCTGCGGAGGCGGCGGGGACGACGGCGGAACGCAGAGCCCGCCGGAAGGCACGGAAGGCGATGCGCCTGCGGGCGGCAGCGGAACCTATCACATCGGCTATCTCAACTTCGGTCCGGACTGGATCCTCAACCGTTACGCCGAGGAGGCGCAGGAGGTCGCCCTGATCGCGAACCCTGACAACAACTTCCAGATCGCGGACGGCGGCTTCATGGCGGACAAGATGACGACGGAGATCCAGAGCCTGCTGGCGAGCGGTGCGCAGGCGCTGTGCTACGACGCGCACTTCGAGACCATGCTGACGGACACCATCGCCAAGTGCAAGCAGGCGGGGGCTGCCCTGCTGATCGCGCACATCCCCACCTTCCCAGAGCGCTATGAAGAGATCCGCGCTTACGACAAATTCGTCGGATACTTCGGTTCAGATCTCTACAAGGCGGGCTACCAGCTCGGCGAGCAGGCGGCAAAGGACGGCGGAAAGAAGTGCATCATCGCCTCCGGCGCAAAGGGCACGATCGACATGAACGGCAAGATCGACGGCTTCACGGAAGGCTTCACGAAGGGCGGCGGCGAGATCCTCGAGGTCATCACGACGACCCTGCCGACCGAGGTCGAGGGGCGCGTGGCGGATTCGCTGGCGGCACACCCCGACTGCGACACCATCTACGGGACGACCGGCGCGCACACCCTCGGTTCCCTGAGCGCCGCCGGCAAGTCCGGACGTGACCTGCTGTTCTACAGCTCCGACCTCGACCCCGACCTGACGCAGATGGTCATCGACGGCAAGATCAAGGCGGGCGACGCGGGCAGCACCGTCGAGTGGGCGCTCGGCATGACGATGCTCATCAACTTCCTGGACGGGCATCCCGTCCTGGACGATGATGGACAGGCTCCGATCATCGACTGGATGTACCCCCTGCTTGTCACAAAGGACAACGCGCAGGCAGTGCTCGACGGCTGGATCGCGAAACACCCGATGGACCAAAAGATGGTGGAACATTTCCTCTGGGCGAAAAACCCGGACATCTCCTATCAGGACTACAAGGACTTCGCCGACAACTACACGGTCGACTGGTTCCTTGATTTCAAGAAGCAGTTCGAATAAAAAGAAGACAACTGGAGCAACCATGGAATTTTCGGGAAGTTTGCGGCGGACACTCCTGTCCGCCCTCATCCTTGCAGCCGCAATCACCCTCTTCGCCGTCCTTTTCAACATCGCCTTCGACGGGAAGTTCCTGACGCGGTCCAACATCAACAGCCTGCTGACCAACGCCGTCATGGCATCCTTCGCGGCATGGGGCTTCTGCTTCGTGTTCGCGCTGAACTACATGGATCTGTCCATCGGTGCCGTCATCATGCTCTGTGTCTACGCCTCCGGAGAGCTCGGCAACGTGCTGGGTCCGGTCGGCGTCGTCGTGGCAGGCATCGGCGTGGGCGTCCTCGTCATGACCTTCAACTTTGCTGTCTTCACGTGGACGCGCGTCCCTTCGTGGGTGGCAGGGCTGGGGCTTGCCCTTCTCTACGAAGGGCTGATCTCCCTGTACCAACGTTACAAGGAAGGTCTTGGCACAAATTTGGTCATGCTGCGGGAGGAATACGCGATCCTGGGCAGACCGCCCCTCATCTACGTGGTATTCGCAATCGGTGCCGTCCTCGCCTACCTGCTCTACAACCGCTCTTCGCTCGGGTTGGCTGCGCGATCTGTGGGCAGCAGCCCGGACGTGGCGCGGGCGATGGGCATCGGCATCCGGCGAACCCTAGTGCTGACGGGCATCGTATGCGGCATCTTCGTAGGGTGCGCGGGCTTCCTGCGGGAGAGCTTTGCCCTGCTCGTGCAGGTTCCGCAGAGCCTATCGAGCCTCGCCGTCATCTTCCCGCCCTTCGCCGCCATCTTCATCGCGCAGGTACTGAGCCGGTGGGTGAACATCATCGTCGCTGTGCCCTTCTGCGCCCTCCTCATCTATATCTGCTACAATGTCCTGAGCATCACTGGCGTGCCGTCCGGGACGATCTCGGAGTTTGTGCTTGCGCTGTTCATCGTCGTGTTCGGCATCATCGCGCAGAGAGGGACGAGGGAGGTGGTGAAATGAGTGCGGGCACCATCCTCTTCGAGGCAAAGGGACTCTGCAAGAGCTTCGGGCCGACGCGTGCGAACGTCGATGTAGACCTCACGCTGCGGCGCGGCGAGGTGCACGGGCTCGTGGGGGAGAATGGCTCGGGCAAGTCCACGCTACTCTCCCAGATCGCGGGCATCGCTGTCGGGGACGCGGGCACGATGCAGATGTCCGGCGAGACCTACGCCCCGCGCTCTCCCCTCGATGCCTATGAACGGGGTATCGGGACGGTCGTGCAGGAACTGGGAGTCATCGGCAACCTGCCGGCAGGTGTCAATGTCTTCGTCGGTCGGCACAGGCGCTTCACGCGTGCCGGCATCGTGGACACGAAGAAGATCAACGAAGAGGTTCGCTGCGTCGCGCAGGAATGGGGGCTGGAGGACTTGCCGCTCAACCGGCTCGCGCAGACGATGAACGTCGAGGGGCGCAAGCAGGTGGAGTTGCTGCGTGCCCTCGCCGTGAACCCGGAGCTGCTTATCCTC
>JAITHG010000071.1 GCA_031280075.1 Eubacteriales Family XIII. Incertae Sedis bacterium
CACCGATACACGGTGCGGTCGGATCTGCCTGTGCGGATACCCTGCCGCACCGCCACCCTGTTGCGGATGGTGAGGACGACGAAGGCGGCAAGACCGAGGATGTTCAAGCCTGAGATGACCACCAGGGAGGCTGTTTCTGCGCCGAGGGCGCTGAGCACCATTCCCAGAGCCTGGATGCCGTTATTGAGGATGTGCAGCCCGATGGCGGCTCTCAGGGAGTGGCGCAGCGCGACATAGCCGAGGATCATCCCCAGCGGGATCGCGTAGAGCGCCTGAAAGAGGATGATGTGATACAGTCCGAACAGCACCGACGAGACCACGATGGCAAAATTCTCCCCATGCCGCACCAGCCGCCCCATGACCGCGCTCCGGAAGATCAGCTCTTCGCAGATCGGCCCAATGACGACGAGGTAGGCGATGCCAGCCGGAGACACCATGCTACCGGTAGCTTCCATCAAGAGCCCGGTGAGCGAAAGATCCGTGCCGATGGCGCGCAGCAGGGCGTCGACAGCCGATCCGAGCAGAGAAGCGGCAAATCCGACACCCAAAATGGCGGCGGCAAAGCCGAGGAACCGTCCGGGTGAGATCTTCGCCGCAGCAGGCGCTGCTAGGTCGGCAAACATGCGCCTGCGGACGATGAGGAAGGCCATCGTCCCAAACAGGATGCAGACGGAGGGGGAGAGCTGCACGATGATGCCGGGCGTGGAGGCAGTGGAGGCAAGATAGGCCGCAAAGCCCATCGCGTCCCCGGCTGCAAGCGCGGCGGCAGCCCCGGGCATGGAGAGGGCGGCCGCAAACTGCAAGGTCGTCATCAGCAGTAGTTCTATGGCAAAAAAAAGCCCGATCGTGAGCACGATCACACGGAGATCCCGCCGCAGTTGCTTGGAGGGATGGCCTTGAAGGTTGGATTGGTCGTACATTGTTTTCCTCGTTTCTCTCTTGTTGCAACGATTATTCCATTCTATTCCAAAAGACCATCGGGTGCAATGTATGCGCCCGCCCCGCACCTGCTGGGCCGTCATCCGCGACACGCAAAAGCATTGAGTTTCCATACAGTCCCGAGTATAATTGTTTCGTCGACAATCTTTTGTCGGTGCAGTCGCAGCAGCATAGCAGCAATAGATACAGGGAAGGACGAGGGACAGGACAATGCCAAAACACAAGATATTCACGATGGCCTTCGGCAGCATCTATCCGATGTATGTCCAGAAAGCCGAGCGAAAAGGGCGCACCCAGGAGGAAGTCGACACCGTCCTCTGCTGGCTGACAGGGCACACGCCGGAGTCCCTGCAGGAGCAGATCGAGCAGGGCACCGACCTCGAGACCTTCTTTGCAGAGGTGCCGCAGCTCCACCCTGGCGCGGCAAAGATCACCGGCGTGATCTGCGGTCACCGGGTCGAGGAGATCGAAGACCCGCTGATGCAAAAAATCCGGTGGATGGACAAACTCATAGACGAATTGGCAAAAGGGAAGGCAATGGAAAAGATCCTGCGGGCGTGAGCAAATCCTGCCCTCCCGCACAGGCGAACCGGCATGCGGGCGGTCGTGGGAGACCGCCCTTCCCCTTCGTATGTCGGAGCAACAAAGCCTGTCAGAACCCGTGCTTCGCGTACACTGCAGCGCAGCTCTCATCCACGACCTCGATGGCGCGCAGGATGTGCTCGTCCGTGATGGTCAGCGGGGGCTCGATGCGGATGGTCTTCGCGTTGATGAGCGAGCCTGAGACGAGCACGCGGCGGTTGAACATCTCGTAGACCACCTCGTAGCCGAGGTCTCCATCGACAAACTCCATGGCGAGGAACAGCCCGCGCCCGCGCACGTCCGTCATGAGCTTCGGGTATTTTGCCATGACCTTCGAAAGCCCCTCCGTGAACATCTGCCCCGCGCGCTTCGCCCTGCCGGGCAGATCCTCCTTCAGCATGACATTGAGCGCCGCGATGGCGGCGGCAGAGGCTGTCGGGCTGCCGCCCGTCGTCGTGCTGTGCAGGAGCGGGTCGGGGAACATGCCGCGGAAGGCGCGCTCCGTGCATAGGCAGGCGCTGATGGGCATGACACCGCCGCCGAGCGCCTTCGCCATCGCGATGATATCCGGCGCGACACCGTAGTGATCCACCGCGAAGAGCGTGCCCGTGCGCCCCATGCCCGCCTGCACCTCGTCCGCCACCATCATGATGTCGTACTCGTCGCAGATCGCCCGGATGCCCGGGATGAAGTCGTCCGGCGGGATCTGGATGCCGTTCTCCCCCTGGATGGGTTCGAAGACGATGGCGGCAGGGCGCTCGCCTACGTAGTCCATGACCTCCACCGTCTTGCGCAGCATGTCGAGGTCGCCGAATTTCACGTGCCGCGTCCCCTGCAGCAACGGCAGGAACGGCGCGCGGTAGTGCGCCTTCGAGGTCAGCGAGAGCGAGCCTGCCGTCTTCCCGTGGAAGTCGCCCTCGAAGGCGATGAAGTAGTGTCTGCCCGTCGCGAGCGCCGCCATTTTCAGTGACGACTCGATCGCTTCCGTGCCCGAGCTCGTGAAGAAGGTGTACTTGAGGTCGCCCGGAGAGACATCCGCCAGGATGCGCGCGAGCAGGGCGCGGTTTGCGTCCACCAGCTCGGCGCTGCTCAGCGGCTGCTTCGCGAGCTGATCCGTGACCGCCTTGATGACGGTCGGATGCCGGTGCCCGCAGTTGTAGACCCCAAAGCCGCCGAGGCAGTCGATATACTCCCGCCCCTGCAGATCCATGAAGGTGTCGCCGTTCGCGCTCCACTCCATCGCCATCTCGTCCTCGCCCGCCGCCTTGCGGTATTCGAGGAAACCGGGATTGATGTGCTCGTCAAAATTGTGCCGGATTTCTTCGATGAAAGACTTCTGCTCATCGCCCTCGATGCCCTTCGCCTCGATCCAGTGCAGAGCCTTCTCCGTGTAGGCGAGCACTTCCTCAAATGATTTTCTCATGACGCATCCTTTCTCTTCGACAGTAGTTCCATTCCTGTTATTGCACCACTATTACACCATTACACTATTACACCATTACATCACTTCATCGCTCTCAGGCGATGAAGGCGCGACCGTATAACGGTGTTCCCCGAACAGCCGGTTCAGCGTGAACACGGCCGCGAAGAACACGGCGAGCGTCACGAGCAGCGGCATCCAGAAATTGTCCACTGCCCCCGAGACGACATAGCCGACGCAGGCAGCCCCCGCGCAGGTCAGCGAATAGGGGATCTGCGTCTTGATGTGATCCGTGTGCCGGATGTTCGAGGCCGCCGAACTCAGGATCGCCGTGTCCGCGAGCGGTGAGCAGTGGTTGCCAAACCCGCCGCCGCCGATGACCGCCGTGATGCAGGCGAACACGCTGAGATCCATCTCGAGGGCGATGGGGATCGCGATCGGGAGCATGATGGCATACGTGCCCCAGGTCGCGCCCGTGGCGAAGGTCATGGCGCACGAGAAGACGAAGATGATGAGCGGCACGATGACCTTCGGGACATTGTCCGCGAACAGCGTCGCCACGTAGACATCCGTCCCGAGCTCGGAGCCGATGCCGCCGATGCTCCAGGCGAAGGCGAGCAGGATGATGACGAAGAGCATGGACTTCGTGCCCGTCACGAAGGCGGCGATGGAGTCCGTGATCTTCGAGAGCCGCTTCACCGCGTAGTAGACGATGGCAAAGATGACGGAGATCGCGATGGCATAGGTGAGCGCGAGCATGCCGTCTATGTTGTTCACCGCATCGATCAGGTCGCCGCTCCCGAAGAACCCGCCGGTGTAGAGCATGAAGACCAGCGCGAGCACGACAAGCAGCACGATGGGCACGATCAGGTCGTTCGCCTTTCCCTTCATCGGCTCGATGGACGAGAAGTCGTCCTCGTCCGCCCCGCCGCCGCTGAACGTCCTGTCGCAGAGCGCCCCTGTCTCCCTCGTGCGCTTCTCCGCCTTAGCCATCGGTCCGAAGTCGAGCTTCAATAGAATAACGACGAGCACCATGATGATGGAGAGCCACGCATAATAATTGTAAGGGATCGACTTGACAAACGTCAGGAAGGGATCCACCTCGATGCCGGCGCTCTTGTACGCGTCGCCGATGAGCGAGCAGACGAAGGCGACCCAGCTTGACAGCGGCACGATGAGGCAGATGCCCACAGCCGTCGAGTCGATGATGTAGGACAGCTTCTCGCGCGAGACCTGGTAGCGATCCGAGATGGGGCGCATGACTGCGCCGTTCGTAAGGGCGTTGAAATAATCGTCAAAGAAAATCACGATGCCGATGACCCAGGACGTGACCTGTGCCCCCACCTTCGTCTTGATCCGCCGCCCGAGCAGGTCGCCGAAAGACTGCGAGCCTCCGGAGCGAACCATCAGCCCGATCAGCCCGCCGAGCATCGTCACGATGAGCAGCACCTCCACGTTCCAAGGGTCGGTGAGCGCCCCCGACACGACAAACTCGCCGCTCTCATCATAAGTACCCACAAGGATCTCCACGATCTTCTCCAGCGCGCCGAGCGGATTGCCCTGCGAAAGGATCAGCCCGCCGCTGAACACGCCGAGGAACAGCGAGAGCAGCACCTCCTTCGTGACAATGGCAAGCACGATCGTGAGAATAGGCGGAACAATTGACCAGATACCATAATGATCCATAAATATGCCTCCCTTTCCGGCAGTGCCACACAGCATGCACCCAAGCAGCAGCCCAAGATAGACTGAAAACATACCGCGCTTAGTGCAAATATTCCGATAATTGCTGCCTTGCTAAAAATCATACAGGAATAAGACCGACAAAACAAGTAGGCTTTTGCGAAATTCATAGAACGAAAGTTCTAGAAACCAAAAATCATCCTTCCGTAGCACAAGCAATAAGGAAACAGCCTGCGACTTCTCGCATTGCCTGCTATCGCGAGGAGCGTCAGCGACGGATGCAAGCCAGATGCAATCCAGGGAGTTCGTTGACATGCAGCAATGCGCTATATTGACATGTGTTTAAAGTTGTGCAATAATGGTTGCGAAAATGAGTCGGGGATTAAACAGGGTTTTGAATTGTCAAAGAAGAATCGGGCAGGAAAGAGGTTGCCAGAACAGTGCTGGAGGTTGTCATGACAGTCATTAGGTTGGGAGAATCCGTTTGAGTGCAACTTTAGCTGACAACAAAATACCTCGTGCTGCAGAAGCCGAAACAGCGAGGAATTCGGATACACCATGGTACAAGGATGCAAGGTTTTGGGTCTTTATTGCCATACTCGGGCTGTACCATGGGTATTCCCTAGCATCTGCGGCAACAGATTCTCTGAACGAATATGGAGAGTCTGGTGCCATCTACCTATGTTTGATGCTGACGCACCCAGTTTTCTCTACCATGCTGCCAGTGCTCGCGTGCGCGGCGCTCCGCAGCATTTCCCGTTTGATCACACTTGTCTTGCTGAATGCCGTTTGCATCGTGCCGCTGTTCTTCATGAAAGGGGGCTTCCCTGCTGCGTTCTGTCTTCCATATTTGGTTCCATTGGTCGCGTTTGGAGTGTCAACCTGCCTGACGGCGCGGTTCTTGAGACAGCATTCCACCGGACTGTGCCCTTTGTGGAAGGTAGTGGCAGGATTCCTTGTCCTTATGCTCTGCTTCTACCTCTGGGTGGGGCGCTATATCGACATTGCACAAAGCGAAGGGGACATAGTCGGTGCGCTCATGGCGATCATACTGTACGTGTGCCTGTACCATCCTGCGCTTTCTCTCGTGACGCAGATCGTCTTTTCACGGAAGGTAAAGCAACGAACCTTTTTCTGGATACCATCCGCAATGAGTTTTTTGCTGGGCACGCTCTTCCCGATCCTAGATTTCCCGGATTCTGTGTACCCTGAAGCGCTGTATGCATCCATTGTGTTTCTGGTAAGCATGACAGTTGGTTTTTTCATTAGCTTTTGCAGTGTTGGAAGGAAGCGAGGAATAGACAATGTATCGAAAAATGAATAGGCTTGGGTCTGCACTTGCAATTGTCTGCATATCGGTGCTCATTTTTACAACAGTCACGTTCGTTGCAGGGGCAAGACACTTCGAATCGTATGCAGCGCCAGAAAAGAAAGCCATTTACGTTTTGCCGGGTTTTCTGGGATCCAATTTGTACAGTATCGAGGGACGGGATTCGCTGTTGACTGACAAAGTATGGGTATGGATCCCAGCAATACTGGATGAAATCAAACGCAAGACCAATGATCTTACCCTTAGCAGCAACGGGAAAGGTGTCAAAGTAAGAATCGACAGAAAAAAGGACAAATATGGGGCACTTAAGGTCACGAAACCTCTACAGAGGCAGCTGAAAAAAGACTTTAAAGGGGAGTATGACGTAGTATATTTTCCTTTCAACTGGATGCTAAGTTTGGATGATGCCGTCAAGTTACTGAACGATGACATTGAAAACAAACACTATAATAATGTGGTTTTTGTTGCCCATAGCACGGGCGGGTTAGTGGCATCGGCTTATCTAAAAAAATATGACGCTACGCGCTCTGTCAATTTTGTAAAGAAAGCAATTTTAATTGGAGCGCCGCTGTTTGGCACACATATTAGCACAAATGCAATTGTAAATGGTCGGCACAAACTAATAGATGCTGTTCATGACGAGGTAGGGAAAGCTGCGAAACTTATGGGCGATGAAATGCCTCCTGTCACCAGCTTGCATGCTTTCACCAAGAGAGTCATGCGCAACTCCCCTGCTGCATACCAACTGTTGCCGAGTCAAGAGCATCTGTCCTATGAGAAGAATGTCTATATAGACAAAAATACGGCAGTAAAAAGCTTGCCTTCTGCCTCGATGACACGATACAAAAGCGCCTTAAGGGCACAAGAGAACGTCAATGACTCTATGTTGGAGAGGTTGTCGTCATTTCGCGATGACTCGCTCGGGGGCGACATAGAGAAAATGCTGATCGAGTCGCGGACGGAGGTGACAGCGATTGTCGGCACTGGACAGTCGACGATCGACCACTTCATATACGATGTCAACAAGAATGTGATGCGGCTTGAATCCTCCGACAACTCCGGGGACGGAACGGTCACGAGGTATAGCGCAGTCGCCTACGATAAAAAAGATGGCTCCCGAATCAAATCTCACTACTTCAGGGGCATCGCACACTCCGATCTTGTGAAAACAAAGAAGGTCCTGGAAAAGATATCCGAGGTGATTGCAGGGGACAAGAGCAAAAGTCGCTCAATCTCCGTTGCGGACGAACAGTCTACCGATGAGCCTGAAAGCAATATGGAAGGCATCATCCGTGTCGATGTGGTCGCGGACACCGCTGTAGGAATAGACATCCGGAACGTATCGGGGGAAACAGTGGCGGCGGTCGAGGAAGGGATCGGGGCAGGGTTCTTCAGCGAGGAACTGGGCGATGTTGACCTTCTTGCTGACGACGAGGGCATCGAGGAGGAGGACGACGACCCAATCGAGTATGCCCCTGACGAGCCTGTTCCTGACCGCGGAGATTTTCTTTACATCGAACAACCGCATGAAAAAGGAACGGACGCAACCCTCTACCTCACAAGCAGGGGATACAGCATGCACTTCTCCGCAGGCAGTGGGGCGGATATCCCTGCAAATCTTTCCGTTAAGGTGACAAGCCTGGACAAGGAGGGGCGTGACACAGCCACAGCCGAATATTTAGTTACCAAGACAGGTGTAGGTGGAACGCTGCTCACTCTGGACATGACTGAGACAGAGGCGGCAGGCATACAGCTTGGGGCACTTGGCGGCAATGTCAATGGCGCAACCGTGATCCATCCGACTGCCTGGACCCTCGATGAAATGATTGTATTGGAAGATATTGGCGCAAGCACACAAGCAGCCCTGCAGGGGGTTGACGTGGACGCAGGCACCATCACCCGCAGCGCACTCACATGGCTGTCATCCGACTCGGAGGTCGCCACAGTGGACGACGAAGGACAGGTCAATGCGGTCGGCTTCGGCCGCGCGACCATCTATGCTGCCTTGCCTGGAGCCGAGAGGGTCACCCGCTCGTGTGAAGTGCTCGTGCCACTTTGTGCAGAAAACATCCAGATCAATGACATCGTGGTGCAAGCGGGATGCAGGAAGTATATCGATCCGACCTTTGATTCTGTGGATGTGACGCAAGACAAAATCGACTACGCTTTCGATGAGACGCAGGGCATCATCTCCATCGCGGACGGTGTGGTGACAGGGCTTCGCCCAGGCACAATCAGCGTTACAGGCAAGGCGGAAGGCGGCGCTGAAGACAGCTTCACCGTGACCGTCCTGCCCGAAGGCGCTACTGTCGTCGGTGGCGGTGGCGGTGGCGGTGGCGGTTCTTCCACAAACACAGGGAACTCCGGTGGCAAGGGCAAGGAGGACGACAAGGACGACACCGTGGGCAGCGGAAGTGCCGGAGGAAATGACCTCGGCACCTTTGCGCAGGACATCGCTGTCGGGAAGATAGCGGACTGTGCCTTCACGGGCAAGCAAGTCAAGCCTGTGCCCGTTGTTACAAAGGGCGGGAAGAGGCTTGCAGTCGGTCAGGACTACACTGTCTCGTATGGCACGAACAAAGCGATCGGCATCGGCAAAGTGACTGTCAAGGGCATCGGCTCTTATGCCGGAGAGCGGACGGTGCAGTTCCGCATCGTGCCAAAGCAGGTGTTGCTGAAGACTGTCACGGCAGGCAAGGGACAGCTCATTGCCAAGTGGAAAAAATCCTCTGCAGATCAAATGGTGACGCAGTACCAGGTACGCTACCGCGCCAATGGATCCGGAGTATGGAAAGTCAGAACCGTCACTTCGCAGAAGGCATCGCTCACCCTTACGAGACTCAGGGCAGGGAAGGTATACCAGCTCGAGATACGCGCCTGCAAGCAGATAGGCAAGGAGAGCTTCAGCAGCCCATGGAGCTTGGCGAAGGCGAGTCCGCGCGTCAAGTAAAACGACTGACATGAGGTTTCCTTATGACCTCTTCGAGGCAGGGGCATAGGCAGCAGGCAAGTACATTGAACTGCCGCGCAGCCCCGCGCAAGATGTTCGATTTCTAGGACGGAGACGGAAAGGTTGGTGTATCGTGCTGTTCCGGTCGTGCCTCGCAAGCGGGATGCCGACGAAAGAACGACCCCTTCCTGTCTCACCCAAGCCAGAAAGGGGTCACCCCGTTTGCCCCCACGCGCCCCTTGCGCCTGTCCTACTTCACCGGCTGGCTGAACTTGACGGCAGACCAGGCGGAGTAGTAGCGGGTGTCATCGATGGTCTTGAAGGAACGCACCATGACGTAGTAGCGCTTGTTCTTCATCAGGCGCTTCTGGAGCGTGACGACCGAGATATTGGACTTCACGGTGCGCACGTACCACTTGCTCGACCCTGCTGCGCGGTAGCGAACCTGGTAGTTCGTGACTTTCTGCACGGCGGGAACCTTCTTCCACTGCACCTTCAGCTTGCCCTCCGTGGGCGTGAGCCGCAGGATGCCCGTCCGGGTCGGGACGATGCTGAAGATCGCCGAGGCGCCGTCGATGTAGCTGCCCTCGCCGTGCACCGTGACCAAGGCTGTCCCGATCACGGTGTTGTCCTTGTAGGTGACGGAGTAGTCCACGCCGGGCGTGAGCGTCTTGCCGTTCAGGACGACCTGGATGGCTGGGCGCAGTGCGCTCCCGGTGTAGCGCAGAGAGCGGCTCGCCGTCGTGACCGTCGCAGTCCGGATGGAGATGCGGTTCGCGCTGCCGTCCCCGTTGCCGAGGGCGCCGCCCGTCGTGTTCAGTCCGGGGCTGGTCGTGGTCGGAGGTGTGGTCATGCCGCCTCCGCCCCCTCCGCCGCTTTGTCCGGTGACCGTAATCGAAAGTTGTTTCGTGTCGTCCGGATTGATGCCGTTTGCCGCCTTGACAGTGAAGGTGAACGTCCCCGTAGCCGTGGGCACGCCTGCAATCACGCCAGTGGCAGAAAGCGTCAGCCCTGGGGGCAAGGTGCCGCTGTCTATCGACCGAGTGATGGGTACCGTTCCCGTCGCCAAGACGGTTTGGCTGTACGCCGCGCCCCGCGTGCCGTTCGGCAACGTGGATGTGGTGATCAACGGCGCCGTGCCGCCCGTGACCACGATGTCGTCAATGGGCAGAAACCCCGGATTCGCCCCTTTTTGATAGGCAATGCCGCCGATGGGTACTTCTGATAATTGCCACGCCCAGTATGCCTGCACCAGACTGCCCGAAGGGGAAGTAAGAATATCGTCTGTAGAATTTGACACATAGGTAAGATCCGATGGCGCAGCAGACTTTTTCCAATTCAGCACGATGCCGTCGCCGGTTGGCGCAGTGAACAACGAAGTGGCATCACGCATATAAATAACCGCATCGCTGCTGCTGGAGTCATCGCTTGCGATTCCGTCCCCGAAACCAAAGACCAGGGCATCACCGCTCACGGCTACGGAAGCGTTGATGCCGGTAGTGTAAATGGCATTGCTCGCCGTCGTGCCCAGCGTTCCGCCGCTGATTGCTATGCTAGGGCTTACAACTGAATAAATGCCGAACACTCCTGCGAGAATTTTACCGCCACTGATGACGATGTCGATGTCATTGGTCATGCACATAATCCCGTTGCTCCTGGCATGGATCGTGCCCCCGTCTATCGTAACGTCACAGCAGGTATCAATGCCTATGTCCGCATCGATCTCACCACCGGTCATCATCAGGCTGGGAGAAGTCGAGTCCATGCAAATACCGGTGCCGCCTGCCGCCTCCAGTTTCCCCGTATCGCTAAGCGTGACCGTGATTCCGGTGCCAACCCCGGTATAGACAGCGTTGGTGGAATCGCCCGATGCCAGTACCGTGCCACCGCTTATATTGAGCGCACTGTTGTCTCCGGTCACGGAAACAGCATCGCTGTCGGCTCCGTGACTTTCTACCGTGCCACCCGAGATGTTGACTTCCCCATTTGCTGTGGTTGAAGCAATCGCTGCGTAAAAATCCCCGGTATGGCTTATCAGACCGCCGGTCACGTCCACCTTCCCTGCTCTGATCGCGATGCCATAATCCTTTGTGTTTTGCACCTCACCGCCGTCGCTGACGACGATGCGAGTGGAGTCGCGGCTGCTGATGATCACCGATGCCTCGCCGATAAGAGCGCCACCCTCCGCAACTTCAAAAACGCCACCGGATCCGCCATAGAGGTTGATAACGCCCAAAAGGAAGGGATCAGCACTGTCTGCGGGTTCGGTGGTAAGCGATGCCTTCCACAGCACGGTGACGCCACTGTCAATCGCCAGCGTGAGTTCCGTGCTTGCATTTTCAATCGTACCGGTAACGGTTACAGTATTGCCATCGACGCTTGCCGATGCCGATAGACCGTCGCCGGTTGCGCCCGGGCCGCCCGTATAGGTGTTGATGGTAGTAGCAAGGCTGGCAGCGTCATCCAAAGGAACGATCGCAAGGTCTTCCATTGCGCTTGCCGCAATGGGTGCAGTGGTAAGGATCAAAGCGAATGACAATAAGCACGCCATGATCCTCAATGGTAGACTGGTTCGTTTGGTTTTCATAATCCACACCTCTCTTTTTGGTTCCCCTTCTGTGCGGGTCGCGCCGCAAAAAAACTGAGGACGCGAATCCTCTGCTTGTGCCCGGTTGGGCACTTGCCAACTCTCGCCCATAGTATAGTCTTCGGGACAAGACAATGGGGGAATGGTTGCAGGATTTTAACCGTTCATTCTATTATTGCTCTTGCCGCTTACGCATCCAAGTTGTAAAACAGGGGGATTATCCACAAAAGAGCGTGAATGAATGCGCCTCTGTGGATTGAACTGTTTCCGGATGCGCGATACTATGTAGAAAAGATCGTTTCTGTAATCGCTCCGCAGCCGGAACGAAGGAGGCACCGACATGTATGAATTCAGACCGTATACCGATCGCATCTGGGAGCTGCGGGAGCAGATCCGGGATCGGGTGCTGCGCTATGAGTCGCAGCGCTCCGTGATTTTGAAAGACTCCTACAGCAGGAACCAGCACGTCGTGCCCATCCTGCGCCGCGCGATGGGCTTCAAGGACATCTGCGAGCAGATCGACATCTA
This sequence comes from Eubacteriales Family XIII. Incertae Sedis bacterium, assembly GCA_031280075.1. Next base: position 12,020 of record JAITHG010000071.1, read on the forward strand.
CGTCGGCGACACCGAGCTGATCGTCGGCAGCAAGGGCGGGCGCCAGTTCAGCTGCGCCGCCTATCCGGAGTGGCTGCCCGACGACTGGCTGCTCGACTTCGTGGGGCGCGGCGTATGGAAGGTGGACGAGGCGGACGGGCTGTACCACAACCCCGACGGCGAGGAGCTCAAGCAGACCATCCACCCGGACGACTACGAGGCGCTGAAGGAATGCCGCCCCTACTGGGATCACAACCGGGTCGGTGTGGTCGCGGATGCCTGGAAGCCGGAGGGCTTCGACGAGCTGTGCAGGCTCAACGTCAGCAGCTACGTAGAAGGCGGGATGGGGCTGGCAAGCCTGCCGGCAGGGCACCTCATCTGCGGCTACAAGAAGGTGGTCGACACGGGCTTCGAGGCGATCCGCAGGCAGGCGCAGGACTTCCTCGACGAGCATCGCGGCAGCCTCATGGGCGACAACGTGAACAAGTACATGTTCTATCAATCCGTCGCACTCGCCTGCGAAGGCGGCATCGCGCTCACGAAACGCTACGCGCAGGCATGCCGCGACAAGGCGGCGGGCTGGCAGGACGAGGCGCGCAAGGAGGAGCTGCTGTGGATGGCGGACGGTCTTGACTGGATCAGCGAAAACCCGGCGCGCGGCTTCTGGGAGGCGCTGCAGCTGACGATGATGTACCAGGTCATGATCCAGATCGAGGCGCTGCTGCCCTCACCGGCGCTCGGGCGCGTGGATCAGTACACCTGGCCCTACCTGAAAAAAGACCTCGAAGAAGGGCGGATCACGATGGATCAGGCGCAGGAGTACTGCGATGCCTTCTTCCTGAAAGCCAACTGCTACTACGGCGCAGGTCCCTCGCACGTCGTCAGCACGACGGGCATCGGGAACACCTACCAGCATACCACGCTCGGAGGCGTAGACCCTGAGACGGGAGAGGATGCGACGAACCCCGTGACCTACATGGTCCTCGAGACCGTCGGTCGCCTGAAGCTGCACGACCCGACCATCTCGCTGCGCCTGAACAAGAATACCCCGGACGAGCTGTGGGACTGCGCGCTCGCGACGAGCAAACTCGTGGGCGGGCTGCCGCTCTACCAGAACGACGAGGTCATCATCCCCTCCCTCATGG
>JAITHG010000008.1 GCA_031280075.1 Eubacteriales Family XIII. Incertae Sedis bacterium
GCGTCGTCGTCGGTATTGTCAAACGGGTTGTCCGCCCAGTCCGAGCCGTCGTTGTCGTCGCCGGGGCCGCTGGTGTTTGCGCCGTCGTTCCCGTCGCCGCCGAGTCCTCCGTGGCTGCCGCCTCCGTCGCCGCTGCTGCCGCCTGAGCCGCCACCGGAGCCACCGCCGCTGCCGCCACCGGGGCCACCGCCGCTGCCGCCACCGGAGCCGCCGCCAGGTCCGCCGCCCGGGTCACCGCCGCCACCCGGATTACCGCCGCCCGGATCGCCTCCGCCACCCGGACCGCCTCCCGGGTTGCCACCGCCGCCACCCGGGTCACCGCCGCCCGGACCACCGCCGCCACCCGGGTTGCCGCCCCCTCCGCCAGGGTTGCCGCCTCCGCCACCCGGGGTCGAGGCGGGTGCCCCGGACACTGCGATCGCATACATCGAGAACTTGTCCACATGCATGACGATGCTCCCCAGTTCCCTGTCAAAGGTCGCGCTCTCCCCCACCTGCGTCCGGCTGGGGTGGTTGTAGTTGAAGTTCTGGGGTGTCAGCCAGTCCACCCGCTCGCCCCAAGCGGCATCGCCCCCCGGCATCCCGTAGTCATGCAGGCGGATCACACCGTACGAGCGCCCCTGTAAGATCAGATCCACCGCCTCCTGCGGGAGCGCGAACGCGATGTCCAGCACACGCCCGTGCAGATCCGTGGTCTGCGTCGGGGTGGCATCGCTTATGTCATCCGATGCCGCCGCCCGGTACTTCAGGATGTCCATGTCGAAGAAGTACATCTTCCCGACGTTCACCAAGCGGGACTTCGCGGATGCCCAGAGTGCGTTCGCCTCTTCCGTGTCGGCAGGGGGCACGGTGGACGGGTCGTCCGGATCCGCGCCGGGGGGATACCAAAGTTGCGGTTCCTCCACGCGGGAGACATACCGCACTGTGCCGTCGGCGGCGACCAGCGCCGCGTCCGATTCGTCGAAGAAGAGCGAGTCCTCGAACAGCCCCGGCATCTTGTCGACCGACACCAAGGGCGCTATGACTGCAGATTCGGTCGGCACGGAGGAAGGGTCGTCCTCCCCGTGTGTCTCCGACTCGACCGAGACCAGATCCTGCTGCCTGTCGATGCGGATCTCAACCGAGGCATCCACATTGCCGTCCTTCACGCGCACCCCGTGCGTCACGACGTACAGGGCATCGTCCAAGGACGAAGTCGCCAAGGCGTTCGAACTGTCGAGCGTCCCCACCGGGAAGACATCCGCCACGATGTTGTAGTAACCGTCCGGCAGATCCGTGAAGCGGAAGGCGACCTGCGAGCCGTCCTGCACGTTCAGGAAGGACTGCGAATCCTCCCCCACCTCCCGGTAGATGGACGGGCGGTCATACGGATCGAGCGCGTGCAGGGGCTCGTCCCCGAGGTCTACGTGCAGGAGCAGATCTACGGGCTGCCCCGTGTTGTTCGACACGACCCCTCCAGAGTTCCCATCCGGCATCAGCTTCGCGTCAGATCCCGCGCCCACCCGGTTGTAGGCGTGCACGCGGAACATGTAGTACTCGCTGCTCTGCGGCGCAGCCACGCGGATGCGGCGCATGGTCGGGGCGGTCGATCCCAGGCTCTGCCACGGACCGTAGGTGACGATGCCTCCCTCAGAGACCCCGTAGGAGATCGATGCCTGATAACCCAGCACCGGGGCGTTCCCGATGTCTAGGGGCACGCCCCACGTGAAGTCGAGGTAGGGCACGCCGAAGTCCGCGCCGGCTGCGGCGCGCAGTGTCCGAGGCTCGGTGGGCACGTCCACGACGGAGACGCTGCAATATGCGTAGGCGGGATTCCCCCAGCCGTTCTCCGCGATGAGGTTGAACGCGTAGTTCCTGGCATAGATCGTCCCCTCGCGTGTGACCACGAGCCGATATCCGTTCGTGTCCGTAGGCGAGCCGCGCAGCTCAAAGCCCGGCGGCAGCGTCGTGAGCGCCGAGACCGTCGGCATCTGCATCCCTGCTGACTCAATCGGGAGCTCCCCGGATCCGAATCGACGGATCTCGATCGACCCGCCCGTTAGTTTCGGCGGCACGGGTTCCTCCTTGTAGAACACCCCGCGCGCATAGCTCGAGTCGTTGAAGATGATCGTGATGCTGTGCATCCCGTTCGCCAGGGTGCGCATGTACCGCGCCCGCATCGTCAGAAGCGTCAGCGTGTCAAATTGCCGAGCCACCCCCTGCGAGACGAAGGCGTTCGCCCCCGGCAGCTTCTCGACCACAAACTCGTAGTCCTCGTTGTCCACCAGGGTGCCGTCCATGTAGACGTTCGCTTCCACGACCCCGTTGTCCATGGCCTTCTCCCCGGTAACGGGATCCACTTCCGGATAGCCGGTCGACGCGTTGATGTGCTGCCGCCTCTGCTCGTATTCCGGTCCGGCCTCGATCTCAGCCCGGGAAGCCGGTGCCGACACGCACTCCAGTGCCGCCAGGTGCGCGCCGATGGCGGGGAAGTCCACCGGCTTCCCCGTAACGGACGACACGAAGATCCGGCGATCCTTCCACACGTAGAACTCCTGCCCGATCTTCACGAAGAAGACCACGTTGTCCTCCGGATCAGACCAGGCGTAGATCCGGTAGAGCCCGTCCGGCGCGTACGATGTGTACGGGATGCCAAGGGCGTTCAGTGCAGAGGGCGTCAGGTGGACCTTCCGAATATGATCCGCCAGGATCGCTGCGTCCGTCGTCCGGAAACTGTAGTCGATCTCCGCGTTCACCGGCAGGCTGTAGTGCGGTGCCTTCATCGTGTCCATGGTGTGGATGACATAGCCCGGGAGCTGCTGGTTGCCTGCCACGTCCGTGACATAATAGTCCTGGAGGTCGTTGCGCTTGAGGAAGTACCGCCGCTCTGTCGTCGCGAGTCCCCCGACCCTGCGCACGGGCGCGGGCAGCACCCGCGTCGTCGAGTCCCCGACGATGATGCCGTACTTCTGGGCAAACCCCATCTTCACATAGCCTGTGGTGCTCACGCCCCCAAAGAACACCCGATAATGCTTGCCGCGCTCTGAGTCCGCCACGCCCCGCACCTCCACGATGCGCTGCGCGACGGCGTGCCCCACGAGCCGGTTGCCTGAGGCATCCGGCGTGCCCTGCGTGTAATCTGTGTTTCCGCCCGGTGCAAGGTGCGCATAGTCCGCCCCCAGCACCGTGCATGCCGCCGTCACCTCCGCGTCGCTGGCGAAGACGGAGAGGATGATGTCCGAGGCGGCAAAGTGCGGCATGAGCAGTCCCCCGTCCGCCCCGTCCGTCAGGAACTCCAGCTCGACGTAGGAGGTCGTGCGCCCTGTGGGCGATGTCCCGCCCGCGCTGTCCTCATACACCCCGGACAGTTTCAGCACGCGGCGGGTGTGCACCCCGGCCGAGCCCGCGCAGTCCGGGAACATCCAGTTCCCGCTTATGGGAACCGTTACAAATGCGTATACATTCTCACCTTCGAGCGTCGAGACGACCGTGTCCGAAACAGGGTCGAAGTAGTCGTTCACCTTCACGGCGACCTCGTAAGTCCGCAGATCCGCCGAGACCCGCACGAAGCCTGTGCCCTGCTTCACCGCCGCCCCCGTCAGCTCCACGTCGTAAAAGTCCAGATCCGGCATGGGGTTGTCGAAGCGCAGCGCCACCGTCGTCGTCGTCCACGCGAACGCTGTCCCGTCGCAGACAAGGTCGAAGTGCGCGATGCGTGAGCTGTAGAGGTAGGTGATCTCGTTGCGCCCCGTCGTGACCGCGTGCTTCGCCACGCCCGGTCCTGCGCCCGCGTCCACGCTCGCCGCCGTGTAGCCCGTCTCGTCGTTCCAGCGCCAGCCCGCGTAGCGGTAGACGACACCCCGGTCGGAGAAGGACTGCGGCTGGGCAGCGCCGGACCAGTCCGCACCGGTAGTGACGCTGTCCGAGCGCGCCTTCAGGCTGTGGTTCGTGTCCTCCAGCACCCGCCACTGCTCCGTCACCGTCTTGCTGTTCGTCGGCTGCGCGCCCTTGTTGTAGAGGAAGATGAAGGCGCGGTCGAAGTGTACGTTTTGCGCGGTCAGAGAGCCCGAAGACTTCGCAATGAGGGGGTTGCTGTCCGCGTCCTCTTTGTAACCTGCAAGCGTATACTGGTAGCCCCCGTAAAATAAGGTCTGCGGCGGCGTGACCGTCTTCGAACCGCCTCCCGGCACCTGATACAGGTCGTCCGGCAGCAGTTCGATGGGTGGCGAGGCATCCCCGTCCGTCCCCGTGACGTTCACGTGGTACTTCACGCGCAGCCTGTAGTTCGCCGTGAAGAAGAGCGTCACGTTGTAGTCCGTAGCTCCGCTGTACGAAGGAGGCCTGCCGGAATGGATGTCGGCTTCCGCCACCGAGCCGGGGTCGTCTGTGGCATACCAGCCCGAGTAGTTGTAGATGCGCGTCGATGTTGGATCGTCCGGGTCGTCCTGGGTGTAGATGTCGTCGAAGAACGCGTCCTCGAAGGCGAAGCTGCTGCCGGTGACGAAGGCGGTGATGTCCGACGCGAGCACGAGGTAGGGATTGCCCCGCTCGGCAAACTGGATGTTCACGCTCTTCACGTTCGCGAAGTACAGCGTCACCGTCTTGTCGGCGGTCAGCACCCCCAGCGAGGGCACGCCCGGCTTGCCGAAGAGGATGGTGGCACCGCCGTCGAGAGAATAGCCGTAGTAGCGCCACTTCGCCGAGCTGCTGTCCGTGAACGGCAGCGTGTCCTCATCCGGGAAGTAGGCGGGGTCGCCCGCTGCCACCTTCACGATCTTGGTTGCCTTCAGCGGCGTGCTGCCGGGACCCGTCCCGTCCCCGCCGATGCTGCGGTATTCCACGTGCAGGGACGGATCTTTCTGGTACCACAGGACGATGTGGTTCCCGTTGCCCTGAACATCGTTGATAATTGCACCACGTGTAAATTTAAAATCGTCTGCCGTGTTGTCCTCGCCCGCCAGCACGGGCGTGTCCGCGTTCACCGAGTAGCCGTAATACGTGTAGCTCTCCCCATTCGAAGCGGTGATGCCGCCGAGCTTCGACATGGGCAGGAAGTAGTCGTCGTACTCCGTCTCCATCGTGATGGCATCGCCTGTCAGTTGCGCACCCGTGCCGACGATGCGATAGCGCTCCGCCACTTGTACGCGCTGCTTGTCGAACATCAGGTAGACCGTGGTGTTGTCGTTCACCTGGGGGACGGTGGCCGCTCCCGTCCGCAGCGGAGCCGGGGCGGATGTCCCGGGCAGGATCGTGCCGTTCACGTAGCTGCTGTACTCGGCATCCCCGAGGAGAAAGCCCGCGTACACATAGGTATGTGTGTACGGGCTGTTCGCCGGCTTGTAGGAGAGGTTGCCCATCTTCGCGGTAGCCACGGTATAGGGATTGGCAAACGCTGGCGTCACCAACGTGTCGCCTTTCAGGGTGTCGCCATCGATACTGCGGTATTTTTCAGTAAAGTTCGCGTTGCCGGTCGCGTAGGTGATGGTGTTGCTGTTTTCGGGACCCGGCTGCGAGGGGGAGTCCAGGACGAAGTAGGCGGGGTAGTTGCCGCCGTTGGTGACTGCGCATCGGAACGTGATTTCGATGGTGGTGCCGCGTGTCATCCTGTTGATTGTCCAAGTAAGCCGCTTGCGCCCGTCCGGCGCGGTCGAAGGGATGGGTTCGCCAATGCCAGGATCCGACGAACCATTTACAGTCTGTGTGTACGATCCCGACATGGTGTCCGATACGTTATAAAAATTGGATGGGAAACTCATGCCGTTGTCGCCGACTTCTGTCCCCCGGAACCTCCACTTGCTGCTGCCTGCCACATAGTCCATCCCTTTCGGCAAGTCAAAATACACAGAGGGATTATAAGCGATTTGCCATGTAGCGATCTTAACGTTCTGTATCGCTGTCCAAACCCTCATGGAATAGTCAACGATTGCAGGCACGCTGGTTAACTGATGATCGCTGCTAGGCGTGGCGGTTGCCACTAGGCTCTTCATTAGATTCATCGTCAGCCCGAATCCCTGTCTATCTACGACCTGCCCGTCTTGGTTGATGGTCACGTTCAGGATGGTCGCCTTGGTCGGATATCCTCCGGTCGCATAGTTGCCATTGATTGTATACGGGTGCCGCGCCGGGGCATCCGCTGCGGTCACCGCTACGGACTTGTTGTCGTACTGGCTACCGTTCTTTCGCGTCACCCCATGGTATTTTATCCCATCGTCTTGACTTGTGGCATTCGCGCTGGGCCATGAATGGACAAGCCGCACGTGGTATTTCCCGACTGGGATGTTGTCCATCCGGTAAGTCTTGCTACTCATCGGAGCGAAGTAGACAACGTTGCTGTTTCCGCCGAACAATGCGCCCATGGTAAGCGGGTACGCAAAATTGAAGTCCTCGGGTCTATACAGAATGACACTCAAGCCATTGTCGTTGTCGGTAAAACCAGTGTCATTCGCAGACATCCCATCCCCGTTGGCATCGATCCATATAGATCCGGTGATCGATCCCTTCGGTCCCGCCAGCACATAGAACAGGTCGATGGTGTTGTTGGCGGTCTTCGCGTCATACGTGAACTGTGTTGCAGGGTCGATGCGCTGTCCCTTGCTCGTCCGCACGAGCTGGTAAGTCCTGTTGCTACTGTCGGTGATGATCTGCGGCGTGTTCACGGTGAAGCTCTGCCCCACGTAGCCGGGCTGCGTCGTGGCGGGCTTGATGATGCTGCTGTCACTGTCCACCCGGTAATTGACCGTCGCGTCCACCTTCTGCAGCACAGACCAAGGGTCATTCGCGTCGACAGGTTTGAGCATGTCGATCTTCGTCCCGTCGAAGCGCATTACGGTCAGGACATCGCAGCAGTGTGACGAATAGGATGTATAGAAGCCGAAGCCGTTCTGATTGGCCGGCACCGCCTGCTTGATGTCGCTCTTGAGCTGGTTGTTGATGTAGACCTTGAAATTGCGCGTGTCCGGGTCGATGACGATGCGCGCCGTGTAGGCGGTCTTCGAACCGTTCGAGATCCCCGACGCGTAGACGACCTTGCGGTAGGAAGACGGGGCGGTCTGATACCCTTGGGACATGTCCCAGCTTCCCTGGTAGAGGGCGAGCGTCCCGTCCGATGAGAGCGAGATGGAGTAGCCCGTGAACGTGTTGCCCTCCATTTTCCCGTTGAATAGGAAGCCCGACTGCGCGAAGGTGTGGAAGTTGAGGGCGACCGGGCGCATCGTGAAGTTGAGCGCGTGGAGGTTGTTGTACTTGTCCGAGAAGACGTAGTCGCAGTAAGCGGGCTGCCCGTACCCGTAGAAGTTGACGCTCTCGTCGGACTTGATGACGACGTGGTTGGGCGTTGCCGTCCCGTTGTACTGGGCGGAGGTCTGCGGCGTATAGGCTTTGCTGTATTGCCCCGTGTCATAGCCCACGTGATCCATCTGCTTCGTCCACTCCACGTCGACGATGGAGTGCACCTCGCGCGGCGGGGGGAAGTTGGCATCCGGATAGATGACCTGCGGGGCGGTGTTGTTCACCCCGTGCCCCAGCCCGTCAAGGGCGGAGTTTGCCAGGATGCCGATGCCGCCCGATAGGGTGGTCGCCAGGGGGGACAGACTGCCTGATGCGCCGGTCAGACCGCCCAGCGCTCCCAGGATCGGCGCGCCGATGGCGAGGGGGCGGGATGGGACATAATCCTGCGTCTCCGCATCCTCCGGGTGATCATCGGGCAGGGTGGGCGCGACCCATTCGAACGTGTCCTCCACGAGCACGGGCTGTCTGCGCACCGGGTTTCCGTCCTGATCGACGAACAGCAGTGTATATTCCCCCGCGCTGCGCGCATGAAGGGTGAGGCCGTCCACTGCGGTGCCTTCCGGGATCGCCAGGAACACATCCCCTCCATTGTCCTGAAAACCGATCCCTGCTTCGCCTGCCTGCACGTGATCCGCTTCGAATGCGAGCCCCAGCGGGAGCCGTAGCCGCAGCGCCCCAAAGTCTTTTGGCACCGGGATCTTGATCTCATCGCCGACTGCGGCATGGATCGCCTCGGCAAGCTCGTCGCCGCCTTCCTGCGGGTCGTCGTCCTTGCCGTCCTTGCCGTCGCTGCCGTCTTTTCCATCACGGTCGTCCTTGCCGTCGCTGCCGTCGCTGCCGTCCTTGCCGTCGCTGCCGACCTTGCCGCCATTGTCAGCACCGCTCCCGGACGGGTCTGCATCGCCGTCAGGTGTCGCGCTGTCCCCGGTGGAAGCATCCTCTACTCCTCCACCCGATGGCGTGCTGCCCGAAGTTCCGTCGGTTGCCGGCTCGGTCGCGCCGGGCGATGCCGCATCCGGCGCGGGCGGCGCATGCGGCCCGCTGGCCGGGGCAGAGCCCGGCACAGACCCGTCCGGCACTTCCTGAACCGCCGCATCCTGTGCAGCCGCATCCGGTGAGACTGCATCTTGCGCAGTCGCACCCTGCGCGGCTGCCTCCTTCGCAGTGTAGGCTGACAAAGGCACGCCGACAAGCAAAGTGGCGACCAGCAGCACTGCAAGCAACTTGTTCCTGAACATCAAGATTCCCCCCTGTCCTATTTTTGAACAAATCCCCGATTATTTTCGCCTTCGCCCCAGTGGTACGAAAGGCTCCCCCTCACCGGCAGGGATGTCCCCTGCTTGCTATACGAACGCCCTGTGTTTTTGGACACCCATAACTGAATTATACCATATTTGTTTGTCCTTGCACTAAAAAACAATCATTTATTTGCACAAATTTTGGCGTGGGACTCATCCTTGTCATGCGCCCTGCCTGACGTGCCGTAGAGCCGGCCGCCTGCGCAGACCGCCGCGAGCACGGCGAACAGGACTGTCCACCGATCCACGGGCACGGGCGGCGCGTAGATGTCCTCGAGCAGGAAGAACAGGAGCGCGCCGAGCACAGCGACAGCCGAGACGACGGCAGCCCAGACCGTACGCTTTCTGCGCGCCCTCGCTGCGGTGCGCTGTCCTGCCAGTGCGACCTTCAGGACGGTGAGCCCCGCCAGGATCAGCCCCAGGAGCATCAGCAGGAGGTTTGCCCATGCCCAGCTGTCCGCACGGAGTTTGCCGAAGGCTGCCCCAAGCCCGAAGAGGTCGCCGATGCCGGGCAGTGCGCCGCTTGCGCCGGCGTTGCCGCCCTGCCCGGATCCGTGCCCGGGCTGCGGGCGAGCGGAGCCGGCCGCCCCTGCGGTGGCATCGCCCTGGCCTCCCGCGCTGTCAGAGCCGTTGCCGGCCACGTTGCCGTCCTGACCGTCACTGCCCACTCCGCCAGTCCAGTCCGAACCGTCGCCGTCACCGCCCGGACCGCTGGTGTTTCCTCCGTCGTTCCCGCCGGAGCCGAAGCCGCCATTGCCGTTGCCCGAGCCGCTGCCGCTGCCCGTCCCGGGGCCGACCGGCACCATGGGCTTTGGCACGTGCCCGCCGCCCGGACCGCCACCGCTGTCGCCGCCGCCCGGACCGCCACCGCTACCGCCGTCACCGCCGCCGTCACCGCCGCTGCCAGGATCGCCACCGCTCCCGCCACCGCCGCCGCCCCAAGGCGGAGAGACGGGCCCCTGCCCGACGACGAGCGCGAACAGGGAGAACTTGTCCACGTGCAGGACGATGCTGGCCAGATCCTTGTCATAGGTGAGGGACTCCTGCACCGGTGTCCGGCTCGAATGGTTGAAGTTGCCCGGCTGCGCCGTGATCCAGTCCGTCCGCTCGCCCCAGGCGGCATCGCCACCCGCCATCCCATAGTCGTGCAGGCGCAGGACGCCGAACGAGCGCCCAGCCTTCATCAGCTCCGCCGCTTCCGGCGGCAGGGCGAAGGCGATGTCGAGGACGCGCCCGTGCAGGTCTGTGACCGGCTTCGGTGTCGCCGCATTGATGTCTTCCCCCTTAGACGCCCGGTACTTCTGCAGGCTGGCATCGAAGAGGTACATCCCCTCGAGTTCCTTCAGCTTGGTTCCTGCGGCCTCCCACAGCCCCTGTGCCCGCTCCGTGTCGGCTGGCGGCACGGTGGACGGGTCGTCCGGATCCTCCCCGGGGGCATACCAGAGCTGCGGCTCGCTTACACTGGTGACAAAGCGCACCGCCCCCCCTGCGGCGACGAGATCCTCGTCCTCCCCGTCATAGAAGAGCGAATCCGCAAACAGCCCCGGCATCTTGTCCACCGATGCCCGGGGCGCATGAACCGACGCGCCCGTGGGCACAGTGGACGGGTCGCCCGCCCCGTGTGCCCCCGCGTCCACCTTGACCAGGCTCTGCTGCCGGGCAAGC